>JAKAMV010000099.1 GCA_021812735.1 Chloroflexota bacterium
GATGGCGGGCACGGCCTTCAGCACGGATCAGGACTTCAGGCCCGAGTGGATCTGGAGGTTCCCGCCGTCAAGCTGATGGGCGACAACATCCGTGCAGGAGCCGATGTTGTCGTTGTCGGCGAAGTCGGTGCCCGTCTTGTACACGATGACGCTCGCCGGATCGCGGAGCGTCATCGAGATCGAGTCGAGGACGCCAGGCTCGCCGTGGTCGGAGGCCCACACTTCGAGCGTGTAGCCGTCGACGCCGTTGTACGAGCCGTTGAAGGTGAAGTGGGCGAAGTTCGCATTGGCCGGCGGGGGGTTGGAAGCGGGTCCGCACACGACCGCGAACTGGAGTGCCGTGGGGGTGTCGCCGCTGAAGTGGCCGCCGTCATTGGCGGTCCCTGAGACGTTGTGGAACACGACGTTCCAGTGGCCGACCAGCGAGAAGTCGGCCAGGAACCCGACGTTGCCGGCGAAGGTGATCTTCTCGGCGGTCTTTCCCTTGCCGTTGTTGATCTGGCCACCGCCAGTGAGGAAGCCTTCCGGGACCTTGATGGTCTTGGCCTCGGTGATGACCACACCGGCGTCGTCAGCCAGGGGCTCTCCGTTGATCAGAGCCCGGTCGCTGCACGTGTACGTGCCACCGGGCGCGTCGGCCGCCACCGAGATCGTCTCGGTGAACTCTGCATCGGCGCCGCTGCCGACGCTCCGCGAGCCGGGGGAGAACGTCGTGCTGATCGGCCACGCGCAGTTGCTCTCCATCGACACGTCGACCTGCACGGCCTCGAGGCCCGCGAGGATGGCCGACGCGATGTTGGAGCCGTCGCTGGAGAGCGCCTGGACAGACCCTCCAGTCGCCGATGCGAGCGCGTCGAGCTCGGAGCCGGCGCCCGGCGCCTTCAGCCCGACCACGATGATGTCCTGGGCCTGCAACGCGGCGATCGTCGCCGCCTGCGAGTTCACGTGCGTGCCGTCAGGCGTGTGGAACGGAGCGTCCGTCGTCACGACGAGGACCCGCTGCGCGCCGCTGCTCGAGTCGCGCCAGCCGCAGTTCGCCTGGGCCCCGAGCGTCGGGTCGACGAACGATCCCGGGCCGCTGGCGGCGACGATCGCATCGTACTGGGCCTCGGGAGTGTCGGCGCCACCGCTCGCGGTGAGCGCGCCAACGCCGTTCACCCAGCTCGTCTTGTCCGCATTCATCGCGCTCACGAGCCGGTAGACCCAGTCACCGGGGCTCCCGTATGGACTCGTGGGGTAGTCGCGGAACCCGGCCACGGCGAACTGCGCGTCCGGGCTGGCCGCGGTCACCGCATCGTAGATGCCCCCGGCCGCGGTCTGGAGATTGCCAACATCGTCATAGAACGAGCCCGTCTCGTCCTGGAGCAGGCAGATGTCGACCACCGGCGGGAGCTCCGGGGTGGTGACTGTCTTGTCGACCTGCGCGGACGCTCCCGGGAAGATGACCGCATCGACCGATCGCGGCTGGATGTCGGCCCCCATCGCGGCGACAACCGACAGCTGTGCGACCAGGAGTGCGGCCACCGAGCCGGCGGCGAGCCCCTTGACCGTTCGATTCATGCAATTCCCCTCATATCGGCGCACCAGGTTCGGTGCGGGGCCCGGCTCAGTCCGATATCGCCAGTCGCGGCGCCACCCGGGCAGCGGCGCAGGGACACCCAGTCGCCCGCATAGGCGAAGACCTCCTCGGGGCGGGTCGGGCTCGCCAGTGGCTCGGCGCGGCCCGGGCGGCCGTGGTGTGGGCCGCGCCTCATCGCCCCCGCCGGGCGCCCACCGTAGCGGCGCACCGTAACGGTGCGTCAAGGCCCCGCCGATGGCGATCGCCGGCTGGGGGCGCTACCGCGTGGTGCCGACGGGTCCGGGGGCCCCGCGCAGCCGAAGCTTGGGCCGGGGTCGCGTCCCGCTGCCGGTGGCGTCCGGCGCGTGGTAGAGGCGCGAGATGACCTGGCGTGCGCAGCCGGTCCGCTCGGCGATCGCGGTGAGCGACCAGCCCTCCTCGTCCACGAGGTGGCGCACGATGGCGCAGCGGTAGGCGTGCAGCGCCTCGACATAGCGCTCGACGCGCTCGGCGACCGCCTCGTGCGACGCGGGCAAGGGGCTCTTGACCAGCGCCTCGGAGAGCGGCATCCCCCGGCTCCGCAGCGTGCGCGTGACCCGCGTGCGCTCGCGCAGCACGCCGAGCTCGCGGTGCAGCTCCCCGGCCGCCTGGTCGACGCGGTCGAGCCGCGCGAGGACCGGGTCCATCTCCCCCATGGCCCGTCCACCCTGCCCCGGGCGGGCGCGCGGGTCAAGGCCGGACCGGCCCCCCAGGGCGGGGCGCTCCGTCAGGTTCCTGCCGGCGGCGGCCCGTCCGGCGCCGCGTCTCTGATCACCGCCCGCCCATGGCCCACCACAGCCCCAGCCGATCCGGGCGACCATCGCCTCTTGCCCTCGACGGTAACGCCGCGCACTCTGACGCGTCGCTGGGGGAGAGCGGGAGGCGAAGACGCGCGGTCCACACGCTGGCCGCCGGGACCGCGCCGAGCCACTGGCGGGACCGACCCGCGGGGATGCGTCCCGGAGGGGTTCACATGCGAAGGACTGGGGCGGTCCTGGCCGCCTTCCTGCTCGCGCTCGCCTGCGTCGGCGCGGCACCGCCCAGGACGCTGGCCGCTTCGGCCGGGCCGTGGTTCCTCAACCCGTCGACCGGCCACTTCTACCAGGAGCTGTACGGCGTGACCTGGGACGAGGGGGAGGCCTACGCCGTGAGTCTCGGCGGCCACCTCGCCACCATCAACGACGCCGCCGAGGAGACCTGGCTCGAGGGGACGTTCACCGACCAGAACCTGTGGATCGGCTTCAACGACCAGGCGGTCGAGGGAGCCTGGGCATGGGCGAGCGGCGAGCCCGTCACGTACACGGACTGGTGCGACGACCAGCCGGACGACTGGCAGCAGGTGGGCGGCGAGGACAACGGGTGGATGAACGCCGCCTACTGCGGGGGCGTCGGATGGGACGACGCCGACGGCGGACCGTCCAACGGCGCCATCGTCGAGCTCGTGCGCGGCCACGCCGACCTCGACTCGAACACGACGCTGCAGGCGGACGTGACCGGCTCGCTGAGCGTCGTCGCCGATGGCGTCACGCTCGACTGCGCCGGCCACTCCGTCATCGGGGACGGCGACCCGTCGGGGATCGTGCTCGACGGCCGTACGGGCGTCACGGTGAAGAACTGCCGCGTCAGCGGGTTCGTGGACGGGATCCGGATCCAGAACTTCGCGGGCCCGTCCTCGCACAACATGCTGATCGGCAACACGGTGACCGACTCCAGCCGCGACGGCCTCCTGGTCCTGGCCTCCTCAGGCGACGTCCTGACCGGGAACACGGCCAGCGACAGCGCGATCAACGACTACCTCCTGTACGGGGCCACCGGAGCTGCCCTCACGGCCAACACCGCCGTCCGCGGCGGGTACCGCGGGATCACGCTCCAGTACTCGTCGGGCAACACCCTGCGGGGCAACAGCGCGCACCACAACGGCACGAACGGGGGCGGCGACGGCATCCTCATCACCGAGTCGAACGGCAACCTGCTCGTCGGCAACGATGCGAGCAGCAACGGCGAGCCGGGCAGCGACGTGGACGGGATCCGCGTGCAGAACTCGGCCGACAACGTCATCCGCGGCAACGTCGCCAACGGCAATGCGACCTGGGGGTTCATCGTCAACAGCTGGCCCGACGTCGGATCGCCCGGCAACGTCCTCTCGGACAATTCCGCGAGCGGCAACGCGCTCCTGGGCTTCGCGCTGAACGGGGCCCTCGGCAACACGCTGAGCGGCAACACGGCCAGCGGCAACGGGGGCAACGGGTTCGACCTGTGCTGCGGGTCCGACGCCAACAAGCTGCTCGGCAACCTGGCCGCGGACAACGGCCAGCGCGGCTTCAGCCTCGACGGCTCGTCGAGGGTGCAGTTGACCGGCAACACGGCCCGAGGCAATGGGAGCGACGGGGTCTTCGCCTCGAACGGGACGGGCATCGCATTCACGAGGAACACGCTCGCGCAGAACGCGAGCGACGGCCTGTTCACCTACAACGTCAGCAGTGCGGTCCTCTCGGGCAACGCCGCGTCCGGGAATCTGTGGAGCGGCTTCGTGATCGACACGTCGCCCGACAGCCAGCTGGTCGGCAACACGGCGTCGGGGAACGGCACCGCCGGCAACCCGGGCGTCGGCTTCTGGGTGCGCAACGGCTCGGACCGCGCCCTCATGCGGGGCAACGTGTCGAGCGGCAACACCCTCCTCGGCTACTACCTGAACGCCTCGAGCGGCGCCCGCGTCCTCGGGAACGCCGCGGCCAAGAACGCCCGCGACGGCTACGTCGTGGACTACTCGACGGATGACCAGATCAGCGGCAACACGGCCTCGGGCAGCGTCGAGGCGAACGGCTTCGTGTTCATCGACTCCGGCAACCTGCGAGTCGACAAGAACAGCGAGCAGGGCTTCCGCTGGGCCGGCTTCGCCATCCTCGGGACCAGCGGCTCCACCTTCACCGGCAACTCCGCGACCGGCTCGAGCGCGGGCTTCCAGCTCGAGGGCTGGGATGGCAACCCCGCGTCCGGCAACACCCTGAGCGGCAACTCCGCCAGCGGCAACGCGGGCGGCAACGGCTTCTCGGTCGGTCCGGGCGCGACGGCGAACATCCTCTCCGGCAACGCGGCCAACGGCAACAACCAGGGGTTCCTGCTCTGGGACCCGACCGCGACCGGGAACCTCCTGACCGGCAACCTCGCGAACCGCAACACGCGGTTCGGGTTCGTGGTTCAGTCCGGTCCGACCGGCAACACGCTGACCTACAACAACGCCCACGCGAACGGCGAGTACGACGCCTTCCAGACGGCGGACTCGGGGCCGAACACGTG
This sequence comes from Chloroflexota bacterium, assembly GCA_021812735.1. The sequence goes on from JAKAMV010000099.1 coordinate 4,895, forward strand.
GTTCCGCAACAACTTCGGGAGCCGTGCGGGCTTCTAGGCCCACCGCAGCGCGAGGCGGCCCCGGCCACGCCTGGCCGCCTCGGCGCTGCTTCACCCCGGACGGCGTGCGCGGGACCCGCCGGCCCGGCGGGGCAGGGCTGACGACGCGGGCTGCGCTCGCCTCAGCGCGCGATCGCTTCAGCCTGCGATCGCCCGCTCCCGATCGCGCAGGATGCGCTGCGCCGCGAGCCGGCCCGGCGCGCCCGTGACGCAGCCGCCCGGGTGCGTGCCCGAGCCGCACTGGTAGTAGCCGGAGATCGGGGTCCGGTAGTCGGCGTAGCCGGGCGCCGGACGGAACGAGAACATCTGCGGGGCGAGCAGCTCGCCGTGGAAGATGTTCCCCTCGGACAGCCCGGCCACCTGCTCGATGTCGAGCGGCGTGACCACCTCGCGCTGGAGGACGAGCTCGCCGAAGCCCGGGAAGAACGACTCGAGCGTGCGCTGGACAGTGTCGCCCAGGCTCTGGCGCTCGTGCTCCCAGTCACTCTCGCGGAGCTGGTAGGGGACCCACTGGACGAAGCACGACATGACGTGCTTGCCAGGCGGCGCCATGTCGATGTCGACGGTGGCCTGCAGCGCGCAGTCGAGATACGGCCGGCTGCTGTACCAGCCGTACTTCGCCTCGTCGTAGGCGCGCTCGAGGTAGTCCAGCGAGGGGCCGATGTTGGTGAACCCGCGGTAGTGGTCGGCTCGGCCGGCGAGGGCCGGATAGACCGGCAGCCCGTCGAGGGCGAAGTTGACCTTCGCGCTGGTGCCCTGGAACCGGTAGCGGCGGATGGCGTCCACGAGGTCCGACGGCAACTCCCGCGGGTCCACGAGCTCGGTGAACGTGCGCCGCGGGTCCAGCGCCGACACCACCACCGGGGCGTGGAACTCCGAGCCGTCCTGCAGCGCCACCCCGGTCGCCCGCCCGTCGCGCGTGATGACGCGCTCCACCGGCGACTCGAGACGGATCTCGGCACCGAACGAGCGGGCCGCCCGCGCCAGCACCTGGGTGAAGCCGCCGTTGCCGCCCTTGTGGAACGACCAGGCGCCCATCACCCCGTCGTGCTCGCCGAGGAGGTGGTAGAGCAGCACGAGGCCAGAGCCCTGGGACCGCGGCCCCGCCTTGGTGCCGATGATCGAGGAGCTGGCGAGGTAGCCCTTGACGATGTCCGACTCGAAGTAGTCGTCGAGGAAGTCGGCGGCGCTGCCGGTCAGGAGGCGGACGGCGTTGTGGAGCACGTCCTTGGGCAGCGCCCGCAGGCGTGCGCCGAGCCCGGCCAGCGCCAGCAGCTCGTCGGGGTCGTCGCTGAACAGGTTGGGCGGCGGGGCGTCCATCAGCGGCTTGAACGCCTGGAGGACCTTGCCCATGTCGTGGTCGAAGCGGTCGTAGGCGTCGGCGTCGCGCCGGGAGTGGCGGGCGATCTCCTGCTGGTTGGCGCCGTGGTCCTGGCCGAGCAGCAGGTAGTCGCCGTTCTCCATGGGGCAGAACGTGGACGGCATCAGCAGGGGCGTGAAGCCGTGCTTGACCAGGTCCAGGTCCTGCACGATCTCGGGCCGGAGCAGCGAGAGCGCGTATGAGAAGGTGGTGAACCAGAAGCCCGGGCGCAGCTCCTCGGTGATGGCCGCGCCGCCCACCAGGTGCCGCCGCTCGAGCACGAGCGTCCGCAGGCCCGCCTTGGCGAGGTATGCCGCGTTGACCAGCCCGTTGTGGCCGCCCCCCACGATGATGGCGTCGTAGGCGTGGCCGGCATCGGCGGCCCTGGTCGCCCTCGCCGGCTTCGTCGTCGCCCTCGTCGTCGTCTTCGTCTTGGCCATCACGCGGTCTTCCGCTGCGGGTTGAAGTGGGGCAGGCGCGCGGTGGCCGCGGCCACGTGGACGTACCGGTGGCTGATCGGGATCTCCAGGTTGACGCGGCTGCCCGGCGCCGCCTGGGCGACCGGCACCCGCGCGATCCCGACATGCCGCTGGAGGACCGGCGAGTACATGAAGCTGGTGCAGAAGCCGATCTGTTCGCCGGCGTCGTCGTAGAGGTACTGCTCCTCCTGGACCGGCGTGTGGTCCATCGGCGGCACCAGCCCGGCCGCGTCGTGGTGGCGGTTCCAGGCCGCGTAGTCCACGACGATCCCGGTGGTCCGGAAGCGCGACGTGCAGTCCAGGAGCTCGCGCCGGAGCGCGTCGCGGCCGATGAATGCGCGGTCCGTGGCCGGGAGGTCGCGCAGGGCCCAGCCCAAGCCGAGCTCGAGGGGCGTGGCCCGATCCGCGTCCGTCCAGGCGAACCGGCTGTCTCGGAAGTCCACGTCGAGCAGCAGCAGGCCCGCCTCGATGCGCGCCATGTACAGCGCCTGCAGGCCGAACGGCTCCACGCCGTGCCCGCGCGTGGCGGCCCAGACGGCGTCCCAGACGTCGAGCGCGTGCTCGGCGCGGCACCACACCTCGTAGCCGAGGTCACCGGTGTAGCCCGTGCGCGACACGTGGACCTCGCGGCCGCCGATGCGCGCCGGGCCGTGGCCGAAGTAGGCCAGGCCGTCGATCCGCCCGTCGAGCGACGCGAGCAGCGATCGCGAGCGCGGGCCCTGCAGCGCCAGCACCGCCCAGTCGGCCGACACGTCCTCGATCGCCACTTCGTCGCGTGGCCGCCGCAGGTCCTCGAAGTAGGCGAGGTTGGGCTCCGCGGCGGTGAGGACGAACTCCTGCGGCCCGTGGCGGAGGAGGACGCCGTCCTCGACCAGGAAACCCCGGTCGTCGCACCACAGCGCGTAGTGGGCTTCGCCCGGCCGGAGCGGGCGGGGGTCGCGCGCCAGGACACCGGCCAGGAACCGCTCCGCGCCCGGCCCGGTGAACCGGTACTTGAACAGCGGCGACACATCGGCGATGCCGGCGGCATTGCGCAGCGAGACGTACTCGGCCTTCTCGGAGAGCTGGTACCGCTCCGCGGCGAGGTGACCGGACCAGTGGCTCCACAGGCCCGTCTCGTTGAGCGCCGACGTGCGCGCATGGAATGGTGTCGTTCGGATCGGCAACGGGGACGTCCTCCGCACGAGTCCGGGAACTCTAGCCCCCGGAACCGGGGCCGGGGAAGCGGGTGGCCCACGACGCGCACCGTGGCGTCCGCCGGCGAGCCGATGCCGGGAGACGGCACCCGCCGCGCGCTCCGGGCCGTGCCGCATCGTGGCGGCGTGACCGCTGCGCTGCGCCTGCCCCGCCACGGCGCGACCGTGGCCGCACTGACGGTGATCGCGTTCGCCCTCCGCCTGGGTGCGGGACTGGCCCAGCACGCCATCGTCCCGGAGTACGCGGCGTACTACGCGACCGTGGCCGACCAGGCCGCCGCCGGCCATGGCCTCACGGTGCCGTACGCCTGGAGCTACCTCACGCCCGCTGTATCCACCGGGCTCAGCCTGCCCCGACCCGCGTTCGACGTGTGGCTGCCCGCGGCCTCGCTGGTCACGGTGCCGCTCGTGTGGCTCGTCGGGGGTGTGCTCGCGTCGCGCGTCGGCGGCGCGCTGGCCGGTGCGGCCCTGGTCCCGCTGGTCGCCATGCTGGCCGCCCGGACGGCACGCGCGGCCGGGCGCGACGAGCGCGATGCGGAGGCGACGGCGCTGGTCGCCGCGGGCTTGGTGGCGGTGGCGCAGCCGCTGGTGACGGGCTCCATCGCCTCGGACTCGCAGGCCCTGTTCGGGGTCACGGTGCTGGGCGGCGTCCTCGCTTGCGAACGGGCGCTGCGCACGGGGCGGCTGCGCGATCTCGCGCTGGCCGGGCTGGTGCTGGGCGCCGGGATGCTGACCCGCAACGAGACGCTGTACCTGCTCGCCGCAGTCGCGGCGGTCACGGTGGCGGCCACGCCCGGCAGCCGCACGCAGCGGCTCGGCCGGGCAGCCGTGCTGGTGGGCGTGGCTGCCGCCTGCTACGCGCCGTGGGCGGTGCGCCAGCAGCTCACCTTCGGGACGGCGTTCCCCGACCAGACCGCCGCCAACGCGTTCTCGATCAGCCCCAACGACATCTTCGGCTGGAGCGCACCGCGTCCGGGCCTCGCGACGTACCTGGCGGTCGGGCCGGCCGAGCTGCTGGCGGAGCGGCTCGAGGCGCTGCGCCACAACCTGATCGACGTCCTGGTCCTGCCGGCCCTGCCGTGGTCGTTGGCGGGCCTCGCCGGCGCCGCGCTGCTGTGGCGGGCCCGTCCGCTTCGCCTGCTCCTGGCGACAGCGGTGCTGACCTTCCTGGCGGACACGCTCGTCTTCCCGGTGGCGACGCTGTACGGAACGTTCCTCCACGGCTCCGCGCCCGTGCTGGCGCTGCTGGCGATCGGGGCCGCGGACGTGGCCGTGCGCGTCGGCCGCCGGGCGACGGCGCGTCGGGGCGGCGCCGAGCTCGCCGCCCTGGCCGCCGCCGGGGTCGCGGTGTGGTGCCTGCTGGCGACGTCGTTCGGCGCCGCCGACTACGCGGCCTGGGCGAACGGGATCGCCGCGCAGTACCGCGCGCTCGCCGACGGGCTCGCCAGCTCGGTGGGCCCGAGGGCCGTGGTCATCGCGTCGCATCCGTCGTGGGTGTGGCGCGAGTCGGGCTACCCGGCGGTGGTCCTGCCCGACGAGGACGCGCCGAGCGTGCTCTCGCTGGCGGAGGCGTACGGCGCCACGGTGGTGGTCGTGGACGGCGTGGACGGGCCGTGGCCCGCTGCCGCGGCGACGACCCCGTGCCTCGTGCCGCTGGAGCTCCCGGCGGCCGCCAGTCCGCTCACGGCATTCGAGGTGACGTGCACTGGGCCGTGAGCGCGGATCCGAGCGCCGGCGGCGACCGCGCCTTCGCGCCGGCCATGCAAGCCTCCGCGGCTTCACGACCTCCGCCGCTTCACGACCTCCGCCGCTTCACGACCTCTGCCCCTTGCCGCCGACGCCTGCCGGCACGATCCTCAGGCGCGGACTGGAGGCGAGCCGTGGGCCCAGACCTGTTCGGGATCTTGTGGGCGACAGGCGTCCTGGCGCTCGTGATCGGCGTGTTCGCCCTGGTTGACCGGTTGGTCACCGGCGCCTGGGACGCCCTGCGCGGGTCGCCGGGCATCGGCCTCGTCGTCGGCATGGCCGCATGGCGGCACGCCGCCCGGCAGCCGGGCGCGAGGCGCCTGTCCTCGAGCCCCGGCGGTGCGCCGCCCGAATCGCCCGCCCCGGTGGCGACGGAGCGTGTGCATGCGCCGAGGCCGCTGCCGTGGCGCGGCGGGCGCGGCGGGCGCGTGGTCGGCTTCGCCGCGTAGCCGAACCCCGTCCATCGCCCTGGCCGCCCGGCGCTGATCCGGCCGTCCCGAGCCGAGGTTCCGCCGCGCGGGACGGACGCCCGGCGCCCGCTACGGAAGGGCGGGCAGCCGGGCGAACAGCTCGCTGGCGAGCGCGGACGCGTACGTCTTGGTGAGGTGCCCCTGGTCGCGGTAGATCATGAACCGTCCGTACACCGGCGGGCAGGGATCGGTCCGGCACACCCACGCCGTCGGGTCCACGAAGCCGGCCCTGGTCAGCGTGGCCACGCCCGACTCGAGCGCCAGCTGCGTCGCGTCGACGGCCTGCGAGAAGGGGACGGCGCAGGCGAGCACGTTGTCGAGGTGCTGCGACAGGCACGACGCCGGGTCCGCCACCGATCGCGGCGTGTCCCCCACCAGGACGACGTGGGCCGCGCTCGAAGCCAGGGCCCGCATGGTGGTGGTGAGACCCCTGGACCACAGGTCGGGGCGCGAGGCCGAGCTCACCTGCTGGCCGCCGACCATCAGCTGGTAGGCGATCGACGTGGAGACCACGACCAGCTCGGGCTTCTCCGACGCGATCCGGCTGAGCACGAGCCTGCGCCACTGGTCGCACTCGGAGTACGTGCGGTTGAGGATGCTGTTGAACACGGTGACCGAGACGGGCGTGCAGGCCGACTTGGTCATCGGCTCCAGGCGCCAGCTGTTCTGGGAGGCCAACCGCTGCAGGGCCGGGAACCACTGCGCGGCGTGGGAGTCGCCGAACAGCACCACCGTGACGGCGCTCGAAGTGGCGCCGAACGCGCACCGCGGCGGCGTGATGGTCCCCACGTCGAGGTGGCAGCCGTCGGCGTAGATGACCGGCAGGTCGTTGGCCGCGCTGGCGAGGCTGGGCGCGAGGTCGGCGGGGACGGGCCCGCCGGGCGGCGGCAGCAGCGTCGCCGTTGGCGCTGCGGTGGCGGCCGGGGTGGCGGCCGGGCTCGTGGCCGTGGTCGCGGACGGGCTGGCGACGGAACCGGCCGTCGCTGGCGCCGACCCGACCGAGATCGAGGGCGCCGCGGTGGCGGACGGCAGCGGCACGTCCGTGATCGACCCGCCGACATCGGGGCCCGTCGCCGTGAGGCGCGCCGAGGCCAGCGCGCTGGCCGACACCGAGCTGAGGGCCACGGTGAGCGACAGCGCGCCCGCCATCGCGAGGCTGCGGCGCGACGCGAGGCCCACGAACCTGCCGTGGCGGATGGGGTCCTCCACGTAGCGCTGGCTGAGTCCGGCGACCACCACGGCCACGGCGGCCAGCGCGAGCCGGACCGGCAGCGGGAGCGTGCCGCCCGCGAACGCGGCGGGGATGACCAGGATCGGCCAGTGCCACAGGTACAGCGAGTAGGAGATCCGGCCGAGGTAGCGCATCGGCGCTCGGGACAGGACGGACGCCGGCATAAGCGACCGAGGCAGCTCCGGGGTCGGCGCCGCGACGGGCACGTGCGGTGCGGCCTGGCGGCGTTTTCGGACGCTGGCGCCGATGGCCCGCAGGTTCGGCACCGCCACCAGCGCCACGGCCCTGGGGCTGGGCGGCAGGCCCGCCGCGATGACCAGCGCCGACCCGACCGTGGGCAGGAGCACCGCCGTACCCGGGAACACCGTGGCGTCGTTGAGCAGCAGGCCGGCCACGACGATCAGCGCCAGTCCTGCCCAGCCGAGCCACGGCGCGAGCCGCCGGGGGACCAGCGTCGCCGCAACCGGCAGCGAGAGCAGGCCCCCCAGGGCGAGCTCCCAGGCGCGGGCGGGCAGCGAGAAGAACGCCCACGGCTGCGCCTCGCCGGTCAGCCAGATCTCGAACAGCAGCGACGCGGCGAAGACCGCGCCGAGCGCCACGCCGACGCTCCGCAGCCCGACGTCGCGCCTGCCCGCCCGGAAGGCCGCGCCGGACACCAGCGCCAGCAGCGCCGGCCAGAACAGGTAGAACTGCTCCTCCACGCCGAGCGACCAGAAGTGGAGCACGGGCGACGGCGGCAGGGCGGAGCCGAGGTAGTCGGTGGCCTGGAGCGCGAACCGCATGTTCGACACGTACAGGCCCGCGGCGACCGTGTCGCCCGCCACGTCCGGCATGCGCACGGGCGGCAGGAGGACGGCCGCCAAGACGATCGTCACCACCAGCGTGAGCGCGGAGGCGGGCAGGAGCCGGCGCGCGCGCCGCGCGTAGAACGCCGGGAAGTCCACGCGGCCGGTCCCCGACAGCTCGCGGATCAGCAGGCCGGTGATGAGGAACCCCGACAGGACGAAGAACACGTCGACGCCCACGTAGCCGCCCGTCACGAAGGGCACCCGAGCGTGGTAGAGCAGCACCAGGACCACGGCGACGGCCCGGAGGCCCTCCAAGTCGGGCCGGAACGCCGACTTCTCGCTCATTCCCCGAGGCCGACCTCGCGCAGGAGGGGCCGCATCCGCGCGGCGGCCCTGGCGCGGTGCGAGACGGCGTGCTTCTCGGCCGCCGACCACTGGCCCAGGGTGCGCCCGCCCGGGGACTCCTGCTCGGGCTCGAAGATGGGGTCGTAGCCGAAGCCGCCGCTGCCGCGGGGCCCGTCGGCAATGCGCCCGCGGCAGGTGCCGCGGCGGACGTCGATGCGCAGGCCCCCCCGCGGCCCGTCGTTGCCCGGCAGCGCAAGGGCGAGGGCGCACACGTAGCGGCCGCCGCGCCGGTCCGGCGGCAGGCCGCGCAGCTCGCGCAGCAGCTTGGCGTTGTTCTGCTCGTCGGTGGCGTCCTCGCCGGCGAAGCGGCGGGTCCGCACGCCCGGCCCCCCGCCGAGTGCGTCCACCTCGAGCCCGGAGTCGTCGGCGAGCGTCGGCAGGCCCGATCGCCGGGCGTAGTAGCGGGCCTTGATCCGCGCGTTAGCCTCGAACGTCGAGCCGATCTCCTCGGGCTCGCCCTCGATGCCCAGGTCGTCCGGGGAGAGCAGCTCCACGTCGGGCGGCAGGCCCAGCAGCTCGCCCAGCTCGCGCAGTTTGTGGCGGGACCGGGTGGCGACGAGGAGGCGACGCGGGGCGCGGGCGGCCGAGGGCACTAGCGGCGAACCTTCGCCAGCGCCGCGGCCTGCGCGTCGAACAGCTGCGCGAGGCCGGTCCCGGCCAGGTCCAGCAGCTCGTCGAGGGCGGCCCGGTCGAACGGCTTGCCCTCCGCCGTGCCCTGGAGCTCGACGTAGTGCCCCGCGTCGGTGCCCACCACGTTGAAGTCCACCTCGGCCCGGGAGTCCTCGGAGTAGTCCAGGTCCAGCATGCGGACGCCGTCGATGATTCCCACGCTCACCGCGGCCACGCGCCCGGAGAGGTGGCGCTCCATGCCGTAGGTGATCAGCGCCGCTGCGAGGGCCACGTAGCCGCCCGTGATCGACGCGGTGCGCGTTCCGCCGTCCGCGACGATGACGTCGCAGTCCACGGTCACGGTGCGCTCGCCGAGATGGGCGAGGTCCACCACGCCCCGCAGCGACCGCCCCACCAGCCGCTGGATCTCGTGCGTCCGCCCGCCGACCCTGCCCTTGGCGCTCTCGCGCTCGGAGCGCTCGGCCGTCGCGCGCGGGAGCATCTCGTACGTCCCGGTGACCCAGCCCGTGCCCTTGCCGCGGAGGTGCGGCGGGACGCGGTCCTCGATTGTGGCCGCGCACAGGACCTGCGTGTCGCCGAAGCGGACCAGGCACGAGCCCTCGGCCCACTTCTGGACGTCGAGGGTGATCTCGACCGGGCGGAGGTCGCCGGGCGAGCGCCCGTCGGCGCGGCTCCCGGTGCGGGGTGCGGCCGCGGGCGGCCGGTTGCCGATGCTCATGTCGATGCCTCCCGTCGCTCGTCCGCCTTGGCGGCGTCCCAGAGCGCGTCCAGCTGCTCGAAGGTCATGTCGCGGAGCGCGGTGCCCTGCGAGGCGGCCGCCAGCTCGACGTGGCGGAACCGCCGCCGGAACTTGTCGTTGGCGGCGCGCAGGGCCGCCTCCACCTCGATGCCCGTCTTGCGGCCGACGTTGACGAGCACGAACAGCAGGTCGCCCAGCTCCTCGGCGCGGTGGTCGGCGTCCTCGGCGTCGACGAGCTCGCCCACCTCCTCGCGGACCTTGTCGAGGACCCCGTCGATCGACGGCCAGTCGTAGCCCAGGTTCGCCGCCCGCTCCTGCATCTCCTGGCTGGCGGCCAGGGCCGGCAGCGAGCGGCTGATGCCGTCGAGCGCGCCCCTGGTCCCAGCGCCCCCGGCCGCCGCCCGCTCCCCCTGCTTGATCCGCTCCCACTGCCGGTTGACGTCCGACGCGGTGCGCACCTCGGCCTCGCCGAACACGTGCGGGTGCCGGCGGACGATCTTGGTGGCCAGCGCCTGCCACACGTCGGTCAGGTCGAAGACGCCCGCCTCCGCCGCGAGCTGCGCGTGCAGGACGATCTGGAGCAGCAGGTCGCCGAGCTCGTCGGCCAGCGCGGGCGAGGCCCCGTCGGCCAGCGCGTCGTAGACCTCGTAGGCCTCCTCCAGCAGGTGGTTGCGCAGCGTGAGGTGGGTCTGCTCGCGGTCCCACGGGCAGCCGTCGGCGGCGCGCAGCCGATTCGAGATCCAGGGCATGCCCCACGGCGAGGCGGCACCGGCCACCGGCGGCACCGGTCCCAGGTACAGGGGGCCGTCCAGGTCCGCCGCCGCCAGCTCGCCCACCGTCGTGCCGTCCGGGCGTCCAAACCGTCCGACGGTGTGGTCCGCCGGGTAGAGCCGCCGCAGCACGGCCAGCGGGTCGCCGCCGCGGGGACCGTGGCGGCCGGGCAGCGGCGTCGCCGGCGCGGGATCCCCATCGAAGCCCGGGCCGCCGGCCCGGAGCCTCGCCGCCGGCAGGATCACGAGGGGGAGCGACGGCTCCACCGGGACCGCCACCAGGCGCTCCGCGGCGACCACGGCGATCCCCGCTGCCGGGTCGAGGGCCCAGCGGAGCCGGGCCTCAGCCAGCAGCGCGTCCAGCATCGGTCAGCCGGCCCGGGTCAGCTGCCCGAGGTGCGGGTGAGCGCCGGGTCCTGCCAGATGGCGTACTTCGCCTTGAGCGGCGTGTACCACGAGCTGAACGCGTTGGCCTTGATGGCGTCCGCCTCGGCGCCGTCGGGGACCTTCGTCTGCTGGTCGGCCACCCAGAAGATGTACGTCCCGTCCTGGTCGATGGTGGTGACCGCGCTGACCTTGCCGATCGGCGCCGCGAAGATCGCCTTGGCCACCGCGTCGCTCACCTGGTAGGTGTTCTGGCCGATCCAGCCCATGTCGCCGCCCTGCCCGGACTGGGTGTTGTCCGAGTTGTCGCGGGCGAGGGTCTTGAACACGTCGAGGCTGGTGGCCTGCGTCACGAGCTTGGCGGCCCACTGGGCGTCGGTGGGGTAGTGCATGATCTGGATGATGTGGTAGCCGTAGACCGACTTGACCGGCGCCAGGATCTGGCCGGGCTGGAGGCCGGGCGCGAAGATGGCGCTGGCGAACGCCTGGTCGAGGCCGTCGTCCTTGGTCAGGTAGCCGAGCTTGCCGCCGCTGGGCGCCGAGTTGCTGTCGTCGCTCTCGGCTCGCGCCAGGGCGTCGAACTGGGTCGGGTCGGCCTGCAGCTTGGCGTACGCGGCGTCGGCGAGGGCCTTCGCCGACGCCCACGCGGGGTCGGTGGCCGCAAGCTTGCTCGCGGCGCTCGGGTCGTGGTTGGGCGAGAACAAGATGTGCCGGACGCGGACGGCGCCCGGGCCGATCTCGCTCGCGCTGTACTGCATGAAGATCTCGTACACGTGCCGCTGCGGCGCGCTGGCCATCGCCTGGCTGACCACCCAGTCGTTGAGCTTGGTGTTCGCCGCGGCGTACTTGAACGACCAGTCGAGGTCCGACTGCGAGAGCCCCGCCTGCTGCGCCTGGCTGACGAAGCCCGGGTCGGTTGCGGGGGCGACGGTCTCGGTGACCTTGCCGATGTAGTAGTTGCCGTCGGCGCCGGTGATGACGTCGGTGGGCGTGTTGAGGGGCGCGGCGAAGAGCGCGGTCACGAACGCGGAGTCGAGCGACGAGTTCTTGTCGATGAACCCGACGTCGCCGCCCTGCGGCGCGGTGGCCGTGTCGGTGGAGGTGGACTTGGCGAGGGTGGCCCAGTCGGCCCCGCCCTTGAGGGCGGTAAGGGCCGCGGCGGCCTTCGCCTGCGCGGCGGCCTTCTCGGCGGCGGTGGCCGAGGTCTCGCCGGTCGCGAGCGTCGGCGCCACCATGATCATCCAGACGTGGCGCAGCTCGGTCTGGGTGGCGGCGTCCTTCTCCTTGGCCGCGATGTCGGCAGCGTTGACCGCCTGGCCGTTCTGCTGGGCCAGGTCCAGCATCACGGTGCCGTCGGTGAGCTGGTTGACCGACAGGCTGGTGAGGGTGGACACCTGGTTCTGGAGGGCCTGGATCCGCTTGTCCGCGTCCGTCGCCCAGAGGTGGCCCGACGAGAGCAGCGTGCGCGCGCGCTTGGTCTCGTAGTCGATCAGGAACGCGTTGACCTTCACCTGGCGGGCCACGTCGTCCTGGTTGAGCGTCGTGCCGTTGACGGTGATCGCCGGGGACAGGTGCCCGTTGTACCAGCTCACGCCCCCCGCGATGAGCAGGGTCAGCAGGGCGGCGAGGATCGCCAGGCCGAAGCCGATGTTGTAGAGCATGTTGCGACGGGTGGGGTCGTCCCAGATCCGGGTGCGACTCGAACCCTGCCGGGGCCGGACGGTCATGGGGGTGGAGGTTCCTCGTGGTGACTGGTGGTGGCGCGACGGGACTGCCCGGTCGCCACACGGCGCGGACGCCGCGCGATGGTACCGCGTGCGCGCGTGATCGTGCCGAGGGGCGACTGACGCCGGACGCGCAGGAGCGGGCCCAGCAGATCTGGGAGGCCGGGCCCGTGGCTCAGGACCGGTCGCGGGCCAGCGTCTCGACCAGCGCCAGGTAGCGCTCGGAGACGCGCTCCCACGCCAGCTCGGCGACGCGCGCGGAGGAGCGGGCGACGGCCGCCTCGCGCGCCCCGCCGTCGTCGACGAGGGCGGTGATCGCGGCCGCCATCGCCTCGGCGTCGCCGGGGCCGTACGTCGTCACGGTGCCCGGCGGAAAGGTCGCCTCGACCATCGGCAGGCGCGAGGCCACCACCGGCTTGCCCATCGCCGCGTACTCGAAGATCTTCGTCGAAAGGCTGAAGTCGGTGAACTCGGTGCGGCGGGTGGGCGCCAGGCCCACGTCCGACGCCGCCAGCGCCGCGGGCACCTCCTCGAGGGGCACACGGCCGTGGAAGGCCACCGCGTCCCCGAGGCCCAGGGCGGCCGCCCGGTCCCGGAGCGGGAGCTCGGCGAAGTCGCGGCCGTACAGGTCCAGGGTCACCGGCAGGCCGGGCCGCGCGGCGCGGATGCGGGCCAGCGCCTCGAGGGCCACGTCCAGCTCGTAGACCATCGACAGCGCGCCCGCGTACACGAGCCGCAGCGTCCCGTCGGCCATGAACGGGCGGTGCGGGTGCGCCGCCGGGTTGAAGCGGGCCAGCACCGGAGCGTTCAACACGACATGGACCTTGCGCGCCGGGACGCCCAGCCCCACGAGGCGTCGGGCCAGCGCGTCGTTGACCGTGATGACGGCGTTCGCCACCGCGATCGACGCCCGCTCCTGGGCTGCCAGCGCCCGGTGCGCCGCCGGCCGAGAGGCGCCGGGGAAGCGCATCCGGAAGAACTCGGGCATCGCCTCGTGCATGTCGAGGATCACCGGGACGCCGAGCAGGCGCAGCGGCAGCGCTGCGACCACCAGCGCGTCGGGGATCGTGTGCACCTGGACGAGCGCGTACCGGCGCCGCACGTGGGCGCGCGTGAGCGCGAGGCCGGCGCGCGCGATGAAGTCCGCGTACTCGCGCAGGTAGGTCCCGATGCCCGCGCCCTGGTGGCGCTGCACGTCGAGGCGGCGGATGCGGACGCCGTTGAGCTCGCCCACGGGCGGGTCGCCCGGGCGGCGCAGCGA
>JAKAMV010000100.1 GCA_021812735.1 Chloroflexota bacterium
CGGGAGCTGGGGGTTGGAGTCGAAGAACACCGCGCGCTCCCTGAACCGGCGCCCGATGAGGTCGCCGACGGCACCCAGCTCGAGGATGTGGCCGTGGTCCATGATGGCCACCCGGTCGCACAGCTCGGTGGCCTCCTCCATGTAGTGCGTCGTCAGCATCACCGTCTTGCCGCGCGCCTTGAGCCCCTTGACCAGGTCCCAGAGCGAGCGTCGCGCCTGGGGGTCGAGGCCGGTGGTCGGCTCGTCGAGGAAGACCACCTCCGGGTCGTTCACGAGGGCCAGCGCAATGGACAGGCGCTGCTGCTGCCCGCCGGACAGGTTCATGGACCACGCCTTGGCGCGCTCCCCGAGGTCCACCGCGTCGATCAGCTCCTTGGTCGGCACTCGGTGGCTGAAGAAGCTTCCGAACAGGTCGAGGAGCTCGGTCACCGTGAGCCGGGGGTACAGCGACACGCTCTGCAGCTGGACCCCGATCCGCTGCTTGATCGACTCCGCGTGCCGCTCGACGTCGAGGCCCAGCACCTCCACCGTGCCGGAATCCGGCGCCCGGAGGCCCTCGAGGACCTCGATCGTGGTCGTCTTGCCGGCCCCGTTGGGCCCGAGCATCCCGAAGACCTCGCCCCGGGCGACCTCGAACGAGACTCCGTCGACCGCCTTGACGTCGCCGTAGTACCGCCGCAGGTCGGCAACGCGGATGACGGACTCGCCAGCTTGCGCCATCTCACTCCTCGCCATCCGGGTCAGCCGGACCTGCGTGGCCGCAACCCCCGGGCGTCGAGGGCGGACTGTTCAGCGAAGGGCATGGGCATCTAGGCGATGCCGGGCCGAGATGGGAGGCGAACCCGGTCAGGTGGCCTTCATCCCTGCGTCATGAGACCCCACGGGACCGCATTCTATGCCTCGCCGGCGATGGCTCCGGCGGCCGCGGGAGGTGCGGGGGTCGGGTGCGAGCCGCGCCACGCCAGCGCGGCCGCGGCCACGAGCTCCGCCTCGCCGGGCACCTCGCGCGCCGCGAGACGCTCGGCAACGCGCGCCGCTGCGGCCTGCCCCTGCGCGATGCAGTCCGGCAGCCCGACGCCCCGATACGAGGCACCGGCCAGCGTGACGGCCGGCCACGCCTCCATCGCCGCCTCGACGGCGGCGACGCGGTCGAGGTGGCCGACGGTGTAGCGGGGCATCGCGTGCTCGTACCGGGCGGTCCGGACCAGCACCGGCTCGCCGCTGATCGACAGCGTCCGCTCGGCATCGGCGCGGGCGGCAGCGACCAGCGCCGCGTCGGGCACAGATGTGGCGTCGCCCTCGTCGCGGACGAACATCCGCAGCAGGACGGTGCCCGATGGCGCCCGGCCGGCCCACTTCTCCGACGACCACGTGCACGCGGCGATGGGCCCGCCCTCCGAGCGCGGCACGAGGTATCCGTGCCCGGCCGGGAGCCGGCCCACGCGCTCGCGCGGATAGGCCAGCGTCACGAGCACCGAGGTGCCGTGCGGGATGGCGTCCAGGCGCCGCGCCGCCGCGGGCAGCGGCCCGTCGAGCAGCACGGCTGCCGCATTGGCGGGGGTCGCGAGCACCACGGCGTCGAAGCGGGCGCGCGTCCGGTCGGAGAAGCCGGCCATCACGCCCGCGCCCGCCCGCTCCAGCGACCGCACGCCCAGCCCGGTGCGCAGCTCCGCACCCGCCAGCGCGGCGGAGGCGGCCACGGCCGAGGTCAGCCACTCGAGCCCACCGCGCAGCGACACGAACAGCCCGAGCGGCTTGGCGCCAGGGTTCGCGGCTGCGCGCTGCGCCGCGGCCGCCCGCATGCTGCGGCCGTCCGCGAGGCCGGCGAGCAGGAGGCTCCGGTGCTCCCGCTCGGCGGTGCGCAGCGTCGGCACCACCGCGTCTAGCGAGAGCTCGTCGATCGGCGTCCCGTACACCCCGCCGACCAGCGGTCCGGCGAGGCGCTCCACCAGCGGGTTGCCCAGCCGACCGCGCAGGTACACCCCCACCGCGATGTCGTCGTCCGGCATCGACCGCGGCGAGACGACGTCCTTCGCCATGCGGACCTTCTCGGGCCATGAGAAGAGGGGCGAGAGCGCGAACGGCAGCGCCCGGGTCGGCAGCACTAGGCCGAGGCCCTCGGGCATCGGCACCAGGCCCCCCCTGTGGCGGATGTAGACCGTCCGGGTGCCCGCGGTGCCGACCAGCGCGTCGCCCAGCCCCAGCTCGCGGACGAGCGCGGTGCCCGCCGGACGCGTGGCGAGGAACGAGTCCGGGCCGTGCTCGATCGTGAAGCCGTCCGCGTGCTCGGTGGACACCTTGCCGCCGAGCCGCGGCCCGGCCTCGGCCAGCACCACCGGGAAGCCGTCACGGGCGAGCGACCGGGCGGCGGTGAGCCCGGTGATGCCGCCCCCGACGACGAGGACGCCCATCGGCCGCCTCAGGCCATGCCGTAGGCGGGGACGTGGCCGCTCGGCGTGTAGGGGCAGAGCGGGTCCGCCTCGAGCGGATCGCCGGTCCACATGTACGCCCGGGCCCGCGAGCCGCCGCAGACGCGCGCGTACTCGCACATCCCGCACCGGCCCTTGAACCCCTCGGGGCTGCGCAGCGCCTTCATGGTCTCGTGGTCGCGGTAGAGGTCCACGATCGACGCGTCGCGCACGTTGCCCAGCGGGATCGGCAGGAAGCCCGACGGGTTGACCGTGCCGTCGTGGGCGATGAACACGATGCCGTTGCCGTCGCGGATGCCGAAGCCGCGCCCGACCGAGGTCTTGGCGATCGCCTCGTCGTCCATGCCGGCGGCGTGGAACGCCTTGATCGCCTGGCGGCGGTAGTGGGTGGCCTCGGTGGTCTTCACCTGGAACGGCGCGGTCTTGGCCAGGCCCAGGAGCCACAGGTTGAGACGCTCGGACTCGGCCGGGCTGACCTCGCGCAGGGCGCTCCCCCGCCCCGTCGTGATCAGCATGAACAGGCTCCAGCGCATGATGTCCATGCGGGTCATCAGCTCGTAGACCGCGGGCAGGTCGGGCAGCGTCTCGTCGGTGACGAGCGTGTTGACCTGGATCGGCAGGCCCGCCTCGCGCGCCCACTTCGCCGCCTGGAGGGTCTTCTCGAACGTGCCCGCGACGCCGCGGAAGCCGTCGTGGCGCTCAGCGTCGGAACCGTCGATCGAGAGCGAGATGTTCTGGATGCCGGCCTCGCGCAGGCTGCCGAGGATCTCGCGCGTGAGCAGCGGGGTGGCGGCCGGGGCCAGCGAGCAGCCGATGCCCCGCGCCGTGGCGGCGCGGACCAGGTCGTGGAGGTCGGGCCGGTTCAGCGGGTCGCCGCCGGTGAACACCACGTGGGGGTACGGCCGACCGAACCTCGTGATCTCGTCGAGGAGCCGGCAGCCCTCGTCCGTGGTCAGCTCGAGCGGGTTGCGCTCCGGCTGGGCGGTGGCGCGGCAGTGGCGGCAGGCCAGCCCGCACGCCAGTGTCATCTCCCAGTACACGAGCATCGGCGCGCGCGAGTAGACGTAGCCCTCGGCTCGGACGGCGCCGACGCCGGTGATCCCGGGGTGGCCGGGGTGGCCGCCGCCGGGATGCCCGCCGGGATGGCCGGGCTGCGCGGGTTCGGTGGTCGCGGTCACGGAGGCGCTCCTCTCAGGCGGTGGCGGGCGTGCCGAGCGCCGCGAGCGCGACGTCGGCGAGGCCGGCGATGAAGACCGGATCGGTGTTCATGGAGCGGGCGCGCTCGAGGTGGACCCCAGCCTCGCGGGCCACGCCCTGCGCCTCGATGTCGAGGTCGTAGAGGACCTCGAGGTGGTCGGCGACGAAGCCCACAGGGCGGACCGCGAGCTCGGTGACCCCGGCCGCGGCGAGTCGCCGGATCTCGGCCAGGATGTCGGGGCCCAGCCACGGCTCGTCGGTTCGGCCGGCCGACTGGTACGCGAACGTGTAGTCGGGCCGCCCGACGGCCTCTGCGACGAGTCTCGCCGTGCAGGCCAGCTCGTCGGGGTACGGATCGCCCTCGGCGACGACGCGGGCGGGCAGACTGTGCGCGGTGAACATCAGCGTGACCGCGGCGGGGTCGGCGAAGCGGGCGAGCATCTCGCGGGTGGTGGCCGCGAGCGCATCGATGAACCGCGGCGCGTCGTGCCAGCTCTCGACGAAGGCGATCTCGGGCGGCTCGTGCAGCCCCGTCAGCCCGGCCTCCACCGCGCGCCGGTAGCCCGCCGCGTTCGAGCTCTTCTGGGGCGCCATCGGGATCGCCGCGATCCGCTCGACGCCGTCGGCCGCCATCCGGCGGACCACGTCGCCGATCCGCGGCGCGATGTGCCGCATCGCCGCGTAGACGGGCATCGGCACCCCGCGGGTGGCCAGCTCGGCCTCGACCGCGGCCCGCTGCTCGCCCACGATCCGGGACAGCGGCGACCCGCCGCCGATCGCGCGATACCGGCCCTTCAGCTCCTCGAGCAGGTGCGGCGGGGGCGGCGAGCCGCGGCGGATGTCCGTGTAGTACGCCTCGACCTGGTCGAGGCTGTCGGGGCTGCCGTAGGCCAGCAGCAGGACGGCGTCGCTGGTCATCGGGACCCTCCGAGGTCGTGGACGAGGTCGACGAGCCGGCGCAGGTGGTCCGGGTCGGTGCCCGGCAGGACGCCGTGGCCGAGGTTGAACACGTGGCCCGGCCGGCCGTCGTTCTCCTCGAGGATCCAGCGCGCGGCCTCCTCGGTGCCCTCCCAGGGGCCGAGCAGCAGCGTCGGGTCGAGGTTGCCCTGGACCGCCCGGTCGCCCACGATTCGGCGCCCGTCCGAGAGGGCGATGCGCCAGTCGAGGCCGATCACGTCGCCGCCGGCCGACGCCTGCAGCGCCAGGATGCCAGCGGTGCCGACCCCGAAGTGGATCGACGGGACGCCGAGGCCGGCGACGCCATCGAAGAGCCGGCGCATGTGCGGCCACAGGCGCCGCTCGTAGTCGAGCGGCGACAGGCCGCCGACCCAGCTGTCGAACACCTGGACCGCCTCGACGCCTGCCGCGACCTGCGCCCGCAGGTAGGCGATCGTGGCTGTCACGAGGTGGTCGAGCAGTCGATCCCACACCGCGGGCTGGGCGTGCATGAGCGCCTTGGTCTGGACGAAGTCGCGCGACGGGCCGCCCTCGACGAGGTAGCAGGCGAGCGTGAACGGGGCGCCCGCGAAGCCGATCAGCGGGACCGGCGATTCGCGGCGGACCACCGAGATCGCCTCGAGCAGCGGCGCCACCGCCGCCTCCGGCTCGAAGGCGCGGAGGTCGGCCACGTCCGCGGCCGTGCGCACCGGGTGCTCGATGACCGGTCCGCGCCCCTCCACGATGTCGAACGCCACGCCCATCCCGGCCAGGGGCGTCGTGATGTCCGCGAACAGGATGGCGGCGTCCACGCCCAGCCGGCGGACCGGCTGCAGGGTGACCTCGGCGCACAGCGCGGGGTCGCGCGTGATCTCGAGCAGCGTCGCCCGCTCGCGCACGGCGCGGTACTCGGGCAGCGCCCGACCGGCCTGGCGCATGAACCACACCGGCGTGGCGTCCACGGGCGCGCAGCGCAGCGCGCGCAGGAAGCGCGCGTCCGGCCGCGGAACTGGGGCGGGAGCGGCGGACGGGGGGGCCGAGGAGGCGGCCGACGGAGACGCGGTGCTCGTCATGCGCGGAACGCCTTGCGGGCGGCCTCGATCGTCGCGTCGACGTCGGCCTCGCTGTGCGCGGTGCCGAGGAACCAGGCCTCGAACTGCGACGGCGGCAGCAGCACGCCCTCGTCGAGCATCGCGCCGAAGAACCGCGCGAACGCGTCGCGGTCCGACGCGAGCGCCTCGGCCGCGTTGCGCGGCGGGGTGGGCCGGAAGAACACGGTGAGCAGCGAGCCCACCCGGCTGACGGCGACCTGGCGCCGGGCCTCGAGCGCCGCATCCCGGAGCCCTGTCTCGAGCCGCGCCCCGGCGCGCTCCAGGCCCTCGTAGACCGACGGGCTGAGCAGGTCGAGCGTCGCGGCACCCGCGGCCATGGCGAGGGGATGGCCCGAAAGGGTGCCGGCCTGGTAGACCGGGCCCTCGGGCGCGATGAGCCGCATCAGGTTCGAACGGCCGCCGTAGGCGCCCACCGGCATCCCCCCGCCGATGATCTTGCCCATCGTGGTCAGGTCGGGCCGGATGCCGAACAGCTCCTGCGCGCCGCCCTTGGCCACCCGGAAGCCGGTGATGACCTCGTCGAAGATCAGCAGCGCCCCGTGGGACTCGGTCAGCCCGCGGAGGAGCTCGTGGAACCCGGGGTCGGGCGGGATGACGCCCACGTTGGCCACCACCGGCTCCACGATCACGCAGGCGATCCTGTCGGGGAACGACTCGAAGGCCGCGGTGATCGCCTCGGGATCGTTGAACGGCACCACGATCGTGTCCCGCGCTGCACCCTCGGTGACGCCGGCCGAGCCGGGCATCGCGAGCGTGGCGAGACCCGACCCTGCGTCCACCAGCAGGCTGTCGCCGTGCCCGTGGTAGCCACCCGCGAACTTGACCACCAGCTCCCGGCCGGTGGCACCGCGGGCGAGGCGGATGGCGCTCATCACCGCCTCGGTGCCCGAGGAGACGAAGCGCACCCGCTCGATCGCGGGCATCGCCGCCCGGATCCGCTGGCCCAGCTCGATCTCTCGTGGGCCGGTGGCGCCGAGGGCGAACCCGTCGAGGGCAGCCTCGCGCACGGCGCCGACCACGCTCGGGTGCGCGTGCCCGAGCAGGGCGGGCCCCCACGAACCGATGTAGTCGAGGTAGACGCTGCCGTCGGCATCCTTGACCCGGGATCCGGACCCGCTGGTCAGGATGAGCGGCGGTCGCCCGACCGACCGGAACGCCCGGACGGGGCTGTTGACGCCGCCGGGGAACAGCGACTCGGCATCCTGGCGCAGCAGCGCCTGGCGGCTAGCGTCGGCGGGGCGGGCAGTGGGGGCGTCGAACGGCATCACCAGGCCTCCCGTGCCCAGCCCGCCAGGTCGGCGGCGGCGTATGTGATCACGAAGCCGGCGCCTGCGCGCAGGATGGAGGTGGTCGACTCGGTGAGCGCCCGGCGCCGGTCGAGCCAGCCGTTGCGCGCGGCCGCCTCGATGGCCGCGTACTCGCCGCTGACCTGGTAGGCGCCGATCGGGACGTCGAAGCTCTCGCGGGCGGCGGCGAGGATGTCGAGCGACGGCATGGCCGGCTTGACCAGCAGCATGTCGGCGCCCTCGGCGAGGTCGTTGACCATCTCGCGCATCGCCTCGCGGCCGTTGGCGGGGTCCATCTGGTAGCCGCGCCGGTCGCCGAAGGAGGGGGTCGAGCCGGCGGCGTCCCGGAACGGCCCGTAGAAGGCCGACGCGGTCTTCGCGGCGTAGGCGAGGATCGCGGTGTCGCGGAAGCCGCCGGCGTCGAGGCCGTGGCGGATGGCGGCCACCTGGCCGTCCATCATCGCGGACGGCGCCACGATGTCGGCCCCCGCCTCCGCCTGCGAGGCGGCCGTCCGAGCGAGCAGTTCGATCGTGGCGTCGTTGTCCACGCGCCCGTCCTCGAGCAGCGGGCCGCAGTGGCCGTGGTCGGTGTACTCGCACAGGCAGGTGTCCGCGATGAGCACCAGGCCCGGGTCCGCGTCGCGCAGCCGGCGCAGCGTCTCCTGCACGATCCCGTCGCCGATCCAGCCGCCCGTGCCGATGCCGTCCTTCTCGGCCGGCAGCCCGAACAGGATCACGCCCCCGACGCCGAGGCCGGCCAGCGCCCGGACGTCCTTCTCGGCCTCGTCGGGCGTGACGCGCTCCACGCCGGGCATGGAGCCCACCGGCTCGCGCAGCCCCCGGCCGGCGAACACGAACAGCGGCGCGACCAGCTGGCGGGGGTGGATCCGCGTCTCGCGCACGAACGACCGGAGCGCCTCGGTTCGGCGCATCCGGCGCAGGCGGTGGGCGGGATCCGGGAGCGGGACCGCGGACCCCGCGGTGGGCTCGGTTCGGTCAGCGAGAAGGCTCATCGGGCGGCTCCGGTGGCAGGTTCGTGGTCGGACAGGGCGAGGTCGATGCGGCCCTGCGGGCTGTGGGCCCCGAGGGCGGACGCGGTGAAGGCGGCCAGATCCGCCGCCGCGGGCGACGGCGCGACGAGGACGGCGGCGAATCCCGCGGTGTTCGCCGCGGCGGCCGTGGCGGTCCCGGCGGCGATCACCGGGGTCGCGGCCAGCCGGTCGCGGGCCGCGCCGTCCGCCAGGGCGAGCAGGCCGCGGGCGGTGGAGCCGCTGGTCAGGACGATGGCGTCGAGCGGGCCCTCCTCGAGGGCAGCGGCCAGCAGGGGTGCCGACGACTCTGGCGCCTCGGCCGTCTCGTACGCCACCACGCCGGTCACGTCGGCGCCGCGCCCGGCGAGGAGCTCCATGAGGCGGCCGTCCGCGATGTCGGCGTGCGGCACCAGGACGCGGTCGCCCGCCTCGAGCGGAAGCTCGCGGGCGAGGGCCTCGCCGTTGGCGGCCGACGGGATGAAGGGCTCGTCGACCTCGGCCTCGCGGAGGACGTGCGCGGTCGCCTCGCCGACCGCGGCCCAGCGGAACCTGAGCGGATCGAGGCCCGCGCGAGCGGCGGCGTCCAGCGCCGAGCGGGCCGCGTTCGCCGACGTGACCACGACGAACTGGGCGGGGGCCGCGGATGCGAGGGCCGCGTCCAGCGCCCCGCCCTCGACGGGGCGGCGAATCTCGATGGCAGGCACGTGGACGGCCTCGATGCCGAGGGCGTGGAGCGCGGCCCGCAGGTCGCCGGCCTGGCCGGCAGGCCTGGTGACGAGCACGCGCGGCGCAGCACGCAGGGCGACCACGCGCGCCGCGAGCCGTTCGGCCAGGGCGGTCCCCTCGGCCAGCGGGGCCGTGCCGCGGACCCAGACCACGCCGGCGGCCTCGATCCGGCGTGAGATCGCCGGCGTCCACGTGCGGGCGGCGCCGGCGAGCAGCGTCAGGCGCTCGCCGTCCGCCGTGCCGATCGCGCCGATCGGGGAACGGCATCCCCCGCCCGTCGCGGCCAGGAACGCGCGCTCCGCCTCGACCGCGGCTCGGGTGGCCTTGTCGTCGAGCCGCCCGACGGCCTCGACCGCCGCGGTGTCGCCGAACCGCACCTGCACGGCGAGCGAGCCCTGGCCGGGCGCGGACGGGAGGGTGTCGGACGGGAGGACCTCGTCGATGCGGTCCGCGCGGCCGAGTCGGGTGAGGCCGGCGACCGCGAGCACCAGCGCATCGGAATCGCCACGGTCCAGCTTGGCGAGGCGCGTGTCGACGTTGCCGTGCAGCGGGTGGATCTGGAGGTCCGGGCGCGACGCGTGGAGGAACGCGACCCGGCGAGGGCTGTCGGTGCCCACCCGGGCGCCGCGCGGGAGCGTCGCGAGGGTGGTGCCCCGCACGCGGCAGACGAGCGCGTCGCGCGGGTCCTCGCGAGGCGGGTACGCCGCGATGACGAGCTTGTCCGGCTCGGCGGTGGGGACGTCCTTCGCCGAGTGGACCGCGAGGTCCACCCGCCCGTCGAGCAGCGCCGCGACGATCCGGGCGACGAACGCGCCCTCGCCCCAGGCGGTGTCAAGCGGCCGATCGTCGCCCTCGGTGCGGATGATGTCGAGCTCCGTCGCGACGCCGTGCTCGGCGAGTCGGGCGGCCACCCAGCGGGCCTGGACGAGCGCGAGTTCGCTGCCGCGGGTTCCGATGCGCAGGGTCCTGGCCACCTCTCGGGTCTCCCGGGTCCTACAGCGAGAACAGCGCGCGCACGGCGCGGTCGAGATCGCCGCTGGTGTCCTCGCGGAGCGACGCGAGGGGCGCGTGCAGGAGGCCCGCGACGAGCCGGTGGCTCATCTGCTCCACCAGCTCGCGCTCGTGGTCGGCCAGCTCGAGGCGTCGGAACAGGCGATCCAGCTCCTCCGCGCGGCGGCTCTCCGCCTGCTCCGCGAGCGCCTGGATGGCGGGCACCGACGAGCGGGCGTTGACCCAGGCCGAGAACTGCGCCTCGGCGGCGTCGATCGCCTTCTCCAGGCGATTGCGGAGGCGCGGGCGGATCTGGTCCTGCGGGCTGCGGGCCAGGTCGTCCACCGATGTGTAGCGGCCGCCGAGGGCCGCCTGCATCGCGGGCTCGAGCGCCGCCGGCGACGACAGGTCGACGACGGGGAAGGCCCCCTCGAGCAGGGCCGCGCGAGCCGCCGGCGAGAGGTCCCACTGCGCGGAGATGGCAGGGATGACCGCGTCGACGTCAGGCAGCGGGGCGTTCGGCCCGTAGGCCACCGGCTCGCCGTTCACCTCCCAGGCGAGCGCGCCGGCGCGCTCCGCACTGCGGCTGGCGACGAGGACCTTGGCGCCCTGCCGCGACGCCGACAGGGCGGCGAGGCGCGCCATGCGGCCGGCACCGACCACCAGCACCTGCTTGCCGATCAGCGCGCCGGAGGCGGCGGTCACGCAGTCGGTCGCCAAGTCGCCCAGCGACCGCGGCGGGCCCTCGCGCCACGACCGCGTCTCGCGGCCGAGGTGCAGGGCGACCTGGAACAGCCGCTCGATCACCGGGTCGAGCGGCAGCGCGGTGACGTCGTGCGAGCCCACGTCGACCGGGCACTGCTCAGCACCCGGGACGCGGCGGTCGGCGAGGCAGTCGCGGAGCTGGTGGAGGACCTGGTCCTCCCCCACCACCACCGAGTCGAGGCCGGCCGCCACGGTCAGCAGGTGCCGCGCGGCGTCGAGGCCGTCCAGGCGAACTCCTCCATCTGGGAGGTCCGGCGGGGTCAGCGCCTGGAGATCGGGGGCTGCGGTGTCGACGAGGTAGAGCTCGACGCGGTGGCAGGTCCGCAGCAGGATCGCCCGCGGATCGTGGGCCACGCGCATGGCGGCGCGGGCGAAAGCGTCGCGTTCCTCGCTCGAGACGGCTCTGGCGTTGACGGTGAGCGCGTTGAGCTCGAGCGCGGCGCGGGGGACGTTCACGTCGGTCGGTGCTCCGTGGTGGACTGGCTTGGATCAGAGGGCGGCGCGCTTGGGGCGGCGACCGGCGCCGAGCGTCGCGGCCTCCCAGCCGCGGAGCGTGGCGAGCAGGAGGCCGTCGAGAGCGGCGTTGGCGTCGGCGATCAATGCCGACGTGGCGCTGGCGTCGAACTCACGGCGTCGAGCGACGGACGCGAGCTCGTCGAGGAACGGGCGGCGGAAGCGCAGGAACAGATCCGCCGTCATGGACGCGCCGAGCGACTCGCCCGCGGCCAGCCGGCCGTAGTTCGAGCAGGCGTCCTCGGCCGAGCGGAGCAGCTCCACCCGGCGTGCGGCGTCCTCGGTGTCCAGGGCGGCGAGCAGCGAGGTGACGATCCCGCGGCCATAGCCGCGGAAGCGCTCGCGCTTGGCGTCATCGAGCTCCGAGACCCACGGGATGTGCGTCGGCGCGTCGTCGGCGTTCCTGCGGTAGCCGCGGGCGAGGCTGCGCGGCGTCTCGCCCAGCTCGGTCAGCGACGGGCGGCCTGTGGGGCGGCCGGGCAGCATCGCGTCGAGGCCGGCCCGGGAGAAGCGACGGTGGCCGCCCGGCGTGGTGTACGTCCGAACCATGCCGGAGTCGCCCCAGCGGCGCACGGTTGACGGAGAGACGCCGAGCAGGCGGCAGGCCTCGGTGAGCGTGACCCAGCCCGGGTCCTGCGCGCTCTCCTGGGGCGTCATCCGACTCGAAACCTCCCAAACCTACCAAATCGCTCGGAACCTACCGCCATGCTAGCGGGTTTGGCGGCCTCGCGCGGCAGGGCCGTGCGTCCCGAGATGGGGCCCGAGGGTCCCGGCGGCATCCGGGCAGCCCGTCGGCACATCGTCCCGAATCTGGTGATATCGCCCTGATCGAGCGTCGCCGACGGCCCTGAGCCCACGATGACGCGGTGCCCGGGCCGGGACCTTGGGGACCACCGTCGGGCCCTCTGTCCCTTTCGTGGTCGCGTTGGCGTCTGGCGGAATCGCGCCGTGAGTCCCGCGCGTCCCGCCCCACGCTCCGACGGCGCTGCCTGCGTTGCCCTCGCCGCTGCGCGGGTCGGCGAGCGCCGGCGTGTGACCGCGGTCGACGCCGCCCACGCCGGTGAACTCCTGCGCGAGGGCCTCCTGCCCGGCGCGGTGGTGGAGGTCGCGTCGAGGACACCGCTCGGCGGACCCGTGATCGTTCGGCTGGGGCGCGTCCGCCTCGCCCTCTCCGCCGAGGTGGCCGCGGCCGTCCAGACGGAGCGGTTGGCGTGACGGCCGCCTGCCACCCGGGCCCGGTCGCGGCCTCGGAGCGAGACCTGCCCGTCGTCGCGCTCGTCGGGCGGCCCAACGTGGGCAAGTCGACCTTCCTCGCCCGGGCCAGCCGGCACTACGTCGAGACCGCCAACGCGCCCGGCACCACGGTCTCGCTTGAGCGCCGGCAGGTCCGCGTCGGGGAGCGTGACGCCTGGCTGGTGGACCTCCCCGGGACGCGCGCTCTCGACGACGTCCCCGCGGACGACGAGCCGTTCTGGCACTTCCTGGTCCAGGCGACGCCAGACGCGATCCTCGTTGTCGCCGACGCGGGCGACCTCGCGCGGCACCTGCCGCTGGCCATCGCCTGCCGCGACCTCGGCCTGCCTGTCGTCTTGGCGGCGAACCTCGCCGACGAGGCGGCCAAGCGCGGCGTGGACGTGGACGCGGGGCGGCTCGGCCAGCTGTTCAACGGCCCAGTCCACGCGACCTGCGGGCGGGCGGACCAGGGTGTCGCCGAGGCCGTGGCCGACGCCGTCAGGCTCGCGGCGCAGCGCCGGGCCGTGCGCGACGGGACGCGCTCCCCCCGCGGGTCTGCTCCGGCGCCGATCTACCCCTACCGTGCCGAGATGGACCTCCGGCGCGCTGCCGCCGAGCTCGCCGAGGGCCACCGCTCGCTGGGCGCGGCGGCTGCGGCCGACCCGCTCGCCGACGCCGTGCGGGCGGGCGTGATCTCCGCTCGCGGCGCGGCGACGATCCGGTTGGCGGGCGTGCTCGACCCCGACCGCTGGGCTGCGGCCGCCGCCTGGGCGCAGCAGGCTGAGCGGCGCCGCGAGGTCCCCGAGCCGTTGGCCGACCGCGTCGCCCGCTGGAGCACCTCGCCCTGGCCGGGCATCCCGCTGTTCCTCGCGGTCAGCGTCCTCGCCTTCCTCGCCGTGCTCCTCGTCGGGGGCGAGCTGGCGTCGGCGCTCGGCGTCGCCTGGGGCGCGCTCGTCTCACCGGCGCTCGCCGCGGTCGTCCCCGCGCTCATCCCGGTCCCCGTGCTCGCCAACGCCGTCCTCTGGGCGGTCGACGGCGGCCTCCTCGCGATGCTCTCGGTGGGCGTCCCGTACATCCTGACGTTCTATCTGCTGCTGGCCGCGCTCGAGGATTCCGGGTACCTCACGTCGGCCGCAGTGCTGATGGACCGGGTCTTCGGCCTGCTGGGGCTGCCGGGACGGGCCGCGATCCCGGTGCTCGCAGCGGCGGGCTGCAACGTGCCGGCGATCTACGGCACGCGGGTGCTGCGCACGCGCCGCGAGCGGGTCCTCGCCTCGTTCCTCGTGACGCTCGTCCCCTGCTCCGCCCGCTCGGCCGTCGTCATCGCCGCCGTGGCGCCGTTCGCCGGGCCGGGCGCCGCGCTCGCCGCCTTCGGCATCGTGATGGCGGTGACCGTCGGTGCGGGGCTCGGCGCGAACGCGCTGATCCCGGGCCGCCAGCCGGCGCTCGTGCTCGAGCTCGCGCCGCTGCGCGCTCCGATCCCGGGGCACGTCGCCGCCAAGGCGTGGTGGCGCTTCCGGGGGTTCGTGGTCCAGGCAACGCCGATCATGCTGGCCGGCTCGCTCGTCCTCGGCCTCGTCTACGAGGCTGGCTGGTGGCAGGCGATCGCGAGCGGCATCGGCCCGGCGGTCGAGTGGGCGCTGGGCCTGCCGGCGATCGCGGGCGTCGCCATCGGCTTCGCGTTCCTGCGCAAGGAGCTCGCGCTCCAGCTGCTGATGGCGTTCGCGGCGATCCAGCTTGGCCATGCTGCTGCCCTGGGCGAGCTCATGACCCCCACCCAGCTGTTCGTCTACGCCGTCGTCACGAGCATCTCGATCCCGTGCATCGCCACGCTGGCCGCGCTGCGGGGCGAACTGGGCTCGCGGGCCGCGGTCGGGATCGCGGGGTCCACGCTCGCGCTCGCCCTCGGCACGGGCGCAGTGCTGGCGCGTCTGCTCGGCATCGCGTAGCCGCGGGGCGGGCGGGCGGGCGCGGCCGCGGCTCCTCGGGCGGCTCGGGCGTCAGCCCTCGCCGTGGGCGAGCAGCCAGCGCATGCCGTCCCGCGGCGCCCAGAGCCACGACGGCAGGACCGGCGCGGCGTAGCTGAACTCGTAGCACTCCTTCGCCACCTCGAATGCGTCGAGGAGGTCGAGGTCGAGCGCCAGCGGGGCGCCCTCCTGGCGGAGGCCGGCGGCGTAGGCCGCGAGGAACCGCGCTCGGGCCCGCTCGATCCAGGCGTCGATGTCGAGCCCCGGCCGATCGATCGGACCGCCGTGGCGCTGCTCCGCCCGACGTCGCGCGGAGCGTGCCACATGGTCGAGCGAGCGCAGCATCGAGGCGACGTCGCGGAGCGGAGAATCGAGGCGCCGACGGTCCTCAACCGGCAGCAGCGGCTCCCCCTCGAAGTCGATCACGCGGTAGCCGTCGTCGGCCACCAGGACCTGGCCGAGGTGCAGGTCGGCGTGGATGCGCATCACCGTCGGCGGCGTGACCACGGCCTCGAAGCGCGATGCCCGGGCGGCGATCTGAGCGCCCGCGTCGCGCAGCTCCTGTGCGATGGCCGGATCCACGGCCACCACGTCCGCGATCGCCCGGTTGAGGCGCCGGTGCACCTCGAGCCGCCACGCCTTGAGCTCGCCGCGGGTCGCCGCGCGGGGCGCCATGTCTGCCGCCTCGCGCGGCGGCGCCGCGAGCGCGGCGTGCAGCCCGGCCACGAGCAGGCCCAGGTCCTCGGCGATCTCGGTCGCCCACTCAAGGCTCGCGCTGCCGGGCGCCGCCACCAGGGTCGCCAGCCGCTCGGCCGTCGCCTCGTAGGCGTCCGCCGCGTGGCCGACGAACGCCTGGAGCATGGCCACCGTGGCCGCGCCGCCGTCGCGGGTGACCGCCTCGGCCCAGCCGGCGAGCCGGGGCACGCCCGGGAAGGCGGCCTCCTCGGACAGGTAGGCGGTCAGCTCGAGGTCGGGGTTGAGGCCCGGCTGGACGCGGCGGTACGCCTTGAGCAGGAGGGCGCCGCCCAGGACGACGGAGGTGTTCGACTGGTCGCGGCCGAGCGCCGCCTCGTCGGCGTTGGCGAGCGCGGGGGCGCCGCCGTCCCAGACCGCCCGCAAGCCCGGCGAAGGCCTGCAGACCAGCGCCGACTCCACACCGGCGCCCATCGCTGACGGCCCGCCGGCGGGCTCGCGGCCCAGGGCCGGGATCGTCCGCCCCTCGGCGATCGCCACCGCCAGCGCGCGCCAGGCCCCGTCGCCCTCGGCCGCCTCCACAAGCGCGCCGTCCCGCTCGGCGAGTGGCACGGCGTACCGCTCCAGGCGGCCCTCGCCCGCCCCGACGCGCAAGTCCACGAGCGCGAGCACCGCCTCGCCCGACAGCGCGAACGCGTGGGCGAGGCGCGCGGACGCGACCGGCTCGCCCTTGGCCGCGAACCACCGCTGGCCCGCGAGTGCGCCGAGGTCGAGGGCGCGGACGGCGGCGTCGGCCGCCGCCCGGTCGAGGGTCACGGGATGCAGTGCGGCCGCCTGGGTCGCCGGCGGCCGCGGGCGGCCGGCAACGTGCCCCTAGATGCCGGTGTTGATCGTCACGTGCTTGACGACCGTGTAGTCCTCGAGCGCGTACTTGCTGCCGTCCTTGCCCCAGCCGGACTCCTTGACGCCGCCGTGCGGGGTCTCGGACGCCAGGGTGAAGTGCTCGTTGATCCAGACGGTGCCGAACTGGAGGCGGCGCGCGGTGCGCATCGCCTTGGCGATCGAACCCGTGAACACCGAGCTCGCCAGGCCGTACTTGACGTCGTTCGCCCAGGCGATCGCCTGCTCCTCGTCGGAGAAGCGCTGGACGGTCACGACGGGGCCGAAGACCTCCTCCTGGACGATCTCGGACTTCTGGTCCGGGTTGGCCAGCACGGTCGGCTCGAAGTAGGCGCCGTGGTTGGGCGGACGGTGGCCCCCGACGACCAGCTCTGCCTTCGCCTCGAGCGCGTGGTTGACCATCAGCTCGACCTTGTCGGCCTGCGCCTTCGCGATCAGCGAGCCGACGTCGAGGTCGTCGGCCTCGGCCGGGTTGCCCCATCTGATCGTCCTGACCTGGTCGGCAAGGGTGCCGAGCAGGTTGTCGTAGATGCCCGGCCCGGCGATGACGCGGCAGGCGGCGGTGCAGTCCTGGCCGCTGTTCCAGTAGCCGGCGAAACGGAGCGTCTCCGCGACGAGGTCCACGTCGGCGTCGTCGTAGACGATGACCGGGGCCTTGCCGCCGAGCTCGAGATGCAGGCGCTTGACGCCGGCGGCGGCGATCGAGGCGATGTGCTTACCGGTGGCGGTGTCGCCGGTGATCGAGATCATCCTGACCTTCGGGTGCGCGACCAGCATGTCGCCCATCACGCTGCCCGAGCCGGTGATCACGTTGAGCACGCCGGTGGGCAGGGCCTCCTGCACGACCTCGGCGAAGCGGAGCGCCGAGAGCGGCGTGCGCGAGGCCGGCTTGAGGACGCAGGTGTTGCCCGAGGCGAGGGCCGGTCCGAGCTTCCAGGCTGCCATGTACAGCGGGTAGTTCCAGGGGGCGATGCTGGCCACCACGCCAACCGGGTCGCGGCGGACCATCGAGGTGTGCCCCTCGAGGTACTCGGTGACCGCGAGCCCCTCGGGGACGCGGCAGGCGCCCGCGAAGAAGCGGAACAGGTCCGACGCCACGCCCATCTCGTCGATGGCGGCCTGGATCGGCTTGCCGGTCTGGAGGCTCTCGAGCCGGCCGATCTCGTCGGCGTGCGCGTCGAGCAGGTCGGCCACCTTGAGCAGCGCGAGGCTGCGCGTCTGCGGGGTGGTGAGGCTCCAGGTCTCGAAGGCCCCGGCGGCGGCGTCGACCGCGCGATTGACGTCCTCCTGGCCCGACGCCGGGACTCGGGCGATCTCCTCGTAGACGGCGGGGTTCTCGACGGCCTGCGTCTCGCCCGACGCGGCGTCGACCCACTGGCCGCCGATGAACTGCTGGTAGGTCTTGATCTCGGTCATCGTCATCCGGGGGCCTCCAAGGCGAGTTGCGGCGGGGTGCTGCCGGTGGTCCGGTGTGGTGCCGTGATTGTCGCGCAGGTCAGGAGGCGCCATCCAGCGGGAGTGCACGGGGCGCGACGTGGCGGCGTGCAGGTCGCGATGCCGGCTGTGGATCGTGCCCGCGAGCGGCTCCCGGCCCGACGCGCAGATGCGGCCGGGGCAAACGGTCCGACGCGTCGGGCCCGAAGGCACCCCTCCGATCGGACGGCTTGGCAGACGCCGCAGCACGCCCCCGGCGCGATGCTTGCCGCTCGTGAGGGGCTCGCAGGGAGGAGGCTGCCGATGGCGCTCGTCATCGACGGGCTGTACAAGCGGTTCGGGGACGTGCAGGCGCTCGCGGGCGTCTCGTTCTCGGTGCAGCCGGGGCACGTCTTCGGC
The DNA here is from genome assembly GCA_021812735.1 of Chloroflexota bacterium. The sequence goes on from JAKAMV010000100.1 coordinate 17,612, forward strand.
TTCCTGGGCGCCAATGGCGCCGGCAAGACGACCACGATGCGCATCGCGCTCGGGCTGATGAAGGCCGACGAGGGCGCCGTGCACTGGCGCGACCTGCCGGCCCACGCCTGGCCGCGGCGCACGTTCGGCTACATGCCCGAGGAGCGCGGCCTCTATCCGCGGATGCCCGTTCTGGACCAGCTCATCCACTTCGGCTCGCTGTACGGGCTCCGCCGATCCGGGCTGCGGGCGGACGCGCTCGACTGGCTGGCGCGCTTCCGGATTGCCGAGCACGCACACCATCGGCTCGAGACGCTCTCGAAGGGCAACCAGCAGAAGGTCCAGTACATCGCCACGATCCTCCACGACCCGGACGTGCTCCTGATGGATGAGCCGTTCGTCGGGCTCGACCCCGTCAACGTGGCGATGCTCAAGGCCGCCTTCGTCGAGATGCGCGACCGCGGCAAGACGATCGTGTTCA
>JAKAMV010000839.1 GCA_021812735.1 Chloroflexota bacterium
GAGCGCCTCGGTCTCGTGACCAAGGTGGTCCCCGCGGCCGAGACGGTGTCCGCGGCGCTGGCGCTGGCGGCCACGATCGCGTCGATGCCGCCGCTCGCGGTGCGCGCTGCCAAGGCCGCCGTGAGCAGTGCCGCCGAGCTGCCCCTCGCGGCCGGGCTGCGCTACGAGCGCGATCTGTTCGAGGCGCTGTTCCTCTCCGAGGACCAGCGCGAGGGCATGGCGGCGTTCCTCGAGAAGCGCAAGGCGAACTGGACCGGCCACTAGCAGCCACTCGGCCCAAGGCAAGTCGGCGCCTCCCGCCCTGCGCTGGTCGTCGATCGGCTGCGAGGCCGCGATCTCGATCGCGCTGGGGCCGGTCGCGTGGAGTCCGCCGCCGCCCGCGAGCCGATGGGGCAGCCGCGTCACACCTGGTCGTCTCGCGCGGGGTCCCCGATGCGATAGCCGCCGCCCTTCACCGTGTGGATGAACATCGGTTGGCTGGGGTCGGCCTCGAGCTTCTGGCGGAGGCGTCGGATGGTGACCCAGACGTAGACCGGGTCGGCGCCGTCAGCACCTGCCCAGACCCGGGCCAGCAGCTGCTCGGTGGTGAGGGGTTGGCCGCCGGCCGCCACAAGCGCGCCCAGGAACCGGCTCTCCACGGGCGTCAGCCGGACCGTCTTGCCGTTGACCACGGCCTCGCGGCGCCGCAGCGTCAGGACGAGGCCCGTTGCCACCTCACGCTCCTCGGCCGGGACGCGGTCGGGCATCCGTCGGAGCACGCGTTCCACCCGAACGCGCAGATCAGCGTACTGGAACGGCTTGACGAGATAGTCCTCCGCGAAGCCGCCGATCGAGGCGGCACGGGACGCTGCCTCCGTGACGGGCGACAGGACGATGATCGGCAGGTCCGCACGCTTCTTGATCTGGGCTGCGACCTGCTCGCCCCGCATGTCGGGAAGCATCAGGTCGAGGATCACGAGGTCCGGGCAGCGGCGATCGATGGCCCTGATCGCCTGCCTCCCGCGGGTGGCGACGGTGGCCTCGAAACCATCGCGCCTGAGGCGGTCTTCGAGCAACGCCACGAGGCGCGCGTCGTCATCGACGAGCAGCAGGTGCGGCGGTCGTGCGGTCATTGGCTGGATCCCCCGTTCCCTGTCATGTGGCTGGGCTTGGGCTTGGGCGCGGGCTCCGGCTTGGGCGCGGGCTTTGGGTTTCGGCTTCAGCTTCGGCTTGGGCGTGGGCTTCGGCTTCGGCTTGGGTTTCGCCGTCGGCTTGGGCGCGGGCTCCGGCTTGGGCGCGGGCCCCGGCCCGGACGCGGCAAAGGTCGCGCCCGGTTGGTCGAGGGTGGGCAGCCGAAACACCACAGGGTGACGACGATGGCCAGCAGGGCAGCCGAAACCCGACCAACATCGATCAGCAGGCGGCCCGGTCATGTGAGGTCTCCCTGCGCTTGCGGAGCGCAGATCCCGCGCAGGGGCCGGACGAGGGCCTATCGATGCAGACGCCTGGCACGAGCGCCGCGGTGCGATGGACCCGGAACTGCGCCAGAGCCCCCGCCTAGGCGCATTCTGCGCGCATTGTAATGCGCCGCTCCCCGCCTCCTACAATCCGTCTCATGCCCACCCAACTGCAGCGCACCCACCACGAGGCCTGGATCATTGATGCCGTTCGCACCCCGATCGGGCGGTATGGCGGCGCGCTCGCCGCAGTCCGGCCCGACGACCTGGCCGCAGTCGTCATCCGCGCGATCGTCGAGCGGACCTCACTCGACCCCAGCCTGGTCGAGGACGTGATCCTCGGCTGCGCGAACCAGGCAGGCGAGGACAACCGGAACGTGGCGCGCATGGCGCTGCTGCTCGCCGGGCTGCCGGTCGAGGTGGCCGGCCTCACGGTCAACCGGCTGTGCGGCTCGGGCCTGCAAGCCGTCAACTCCGCGGCGCACGCCATCGGCGCGGGCGACGGCGAGGTGTTCATCGCGGGCGGTGTGGAGTCGATGACCCGCGCGCCGTACGTCATGCTCAAGCCTGAGGCGGCCTACGACCGCGGGGCGCGTCAGTTCGAGGATTCGACCCTCGGCTGGCGATTCGTCAACCCCAAGATGCGCGAGGCGTACCCGCCGATCTCGCTCGGCGAGACGGCCGAGTGCGTCGCCGAGCGGTATGCCGTGTCGCGCGAGCGGCAGGACGCGTTCGCGCTCGAGAGCCAGCAGCGGGCGGCGGCGGCCATCGCCTCGGGCCGATTCGCCGACCAGCTGGTGCCCGTGAGCGTGCCCGGCAAGAAGGGCGCGGTCTCCGTGGTGGATCGCGACGAGCACCCGCGCGAGACGTCGCTCCAGGCGCTGGCCGCGCTCCGCCCGGCGTTCGCCAAGGATGGGACCGTGACCGCCGGCAACAGCTCGGGGATCAACGACGGCGCCTCGGCCGTGCTGCTCGTCGAGGCGGAGCGGGCGCGAGCCCTGGGGCTCCGGCCGATGGCGCGCGTCGTGTCCACCGCCGTCGCGGGCGTCCACCCCGACGTCATGGGGATCGGGCCCGTGCCGGCGATCCGCAAGGCGCTCGCGCGTGCAGGTCTCGACGTGGCCGACATCGACCTGTTCGAGATCAACGAGGCGTTCGCGAGCCAGTCGGTGGCCTGCGCCGATGAGCTCGGCCTCGACCTGGCCAAGGTGAACCCCAACGGCGGGGCGATCGCGCTTGGCCATCCGCTCGGCGCATCGGGGGCGCGGCTGGTCACGATGCTGGTCCACGAGCTGGGGCGGACCGGCGGACGGTTCGGCCTGGCGGCGATGTGCATCGGGGTGGGGCAGGGGATCGCGACGGTCGTGGAGCGCGTCGAGGCGTAGGGTTCGGCCAAGTTCTCTGCGCACCCGGGAGTCGCGGTCCCGACGCCGTACGCGCCTCACCGCGCCTCACCGCGCCCGCCGCACGCGAGTCGCGCCGGACTCGATTCCGGCTCCCCCGAGCGGTGGCGCCCGCCCGAAGCCCGGGTCCGCGCCGCGGCCCGCGCCCGGCGGCAGCCCGGGCGAGTCTGGTGCGACTCACGAGTCTGGCGCGACTCACTGTCTCGTGGCCAATGGCCAAGAGAGGGCCCCTCACGCCCCGAGACGGCATTTCCGACAAGGGTGTGGACGAAATCCGTTGCGGTGCGTACGATTCACCTGTTCCGGGCCTGGCGGTCCGGGGCCAGCGACCCGAAGGAGAACCCACTGTGATCGACGCCCAGCCCTCGATCGTCAATCTGACCGATGCCGCCGCGAGCAAGCTTCGCGAGCTGACGAAGGAAGAGACGAGCCCCGCGATTGGCCTGCGCGTGTACGTCTACTCGGGCGGCTGCTCGGGGTACCGCTACGGCATGATGCTCGAGGACCAGCCCACCGCCGAGGACAACGTCCTCGAGACCAACGGTGTCCGCGTCTACGTGGACAGCAACAGCGTGCCGCTCATCAAGGGCTCCTCCATCGACTACGTGGACACCCTCATGGGCGCCGGCTTCACGGTCGTGAACCCCAACGCGGTCACGGGCTGTGGGTGCGGCTCCTCGTTCCGCACCGCCGAGGACGAGGGCGCGCCGCGGTCCTGCGCGCACTGACCGACTCTGCCGCCACGCGCTCCGAGCCGCCGGCCTCCGGCGGCTCCTCGATTCGGGGGACGGTTCAAGCGACACCGCGCCCCGACAGCAACACGATCGACTCGACGGAGAGCCCCGGCCGGCGCCTCCCCGAATCAAGACCCGGCATACCCTGATTCCGTGCGCCTGCCGATCTTCCCGCTCCATACCGTCCTGGCACCAGGGATCGCCCTGCCCCTCCACGTCTTCGAGGAGCGCTACCGGGTCATGGTCCGCCGATGTCTCGACGCGTCCGTCCCGTTCGGCGTCGTGCTCATCCGCGAGGGCTCGGAGACGGCACTGCGCAAGGGCGAGGAGACCGAGCTCGCGATCGCGGGTGTGGGGACGTTCGCCGAAATCCGCGAGG
>JAKAMV010000101.1 GCA_021812735.1 Chloroflexota bacterium
TCCGGCAGCGCGAGCCCGCCGACCCCGATCGCCAGCAGGCCGGCGACCAGCGGGCCCGCCGGCCCGGAGCCGGCGAAGCCCGCCGCAGCCGCCGCGGCCGCCCCGACCGCGAGCCAGGCGGACCGCGGCAGCCGATCCAGCGCCATCAGCCGCCCACCGTCACGAGGCCGCGGAGCTTCGCCAGCGTCGCGGCCCCGACCACCTTCCTCGCCGCGAGGTCGTCGATCGAGGTGTAGGGGCGCGCGCCGATGATCTTGGCCGCGGTCGCCGGCCCGACGCCCGGGAGCGCGTCGAGCTGCTCCGCGGTGGCGTGGTTGAGGTCCACCAGGGACGCCGGGCCGGCGCTGACGCCCGGCGCCGCGACCCCGGCCGCCACCGGGTCGTCGCGGTCCGGAACCCGCACCTTGTCACCGTCCTCGAGGCGAGCCGCAAGGTTGAGGGCGCGACCTGCGGCCCGGACGTCAACCCTGGGGCCATACCCGCCCGCGGCATCGACCGCGTCACCGACCCGTGATCCGTGGGGGAGGCGGTACACCCCGGGGCGCAGCACCGCGCCGCCGACTTCGACGACGAGCAGGCTGGCGGACGGGGCAGCGGCCGCGGACCCCAGTGCCCCCTGGCCCGCGGCCCCCGCCTCCGCGATGGCCGTCCCCTCGACGCCGACCCGCGGTGCAGGCCGCGCGGCGACCAGCAGGGACCCGGCGCCCACCGCCACCGCGACCAGCACTGCGGCGACGGCCAGCCATGGCCGTCCGCGAGGCTCGGCGTTGGCGGGCGGCGAGGATTCGATCGTGTCGATGACGCGCCACGGGGCGCTCGAGGGCTCCACGATGGGCAGCTCCCCGGCGGGGCAGGCGGCGGGCAGTTCGACAGGACGGTCGGCGCGTCGAGGGCACGTCCGGTGTGCCGACCGTCCTTGGCGAAGGATCCTAGGCGGCGCCGCTTATCCGCGGCTTATGCCGCTTCAGACCCCGGGGTGCGGCCCCGGGTCGCGGAGATCGACGGCCTGCCGGCCAAGGCGCTCCGCGCCCAGGGGTGATCCGGCCGGCCGGTCAGCGCGCCCCGCCCTCGATCCGGATGGCGGCCAGGCAGGCGGCCTCGGACAGGGCGTGGCTGGCGTCGCCGAGGGCGCGGACGGGTCGGGCCGCCAGGGCGCGCAGGGGGTTCGGGCGGCGCGGCCCGCGGCTCGGGGCGGCAGCTCTCGCCATCTCGCGCTGCTGGACATACTTCGCGGCCTCGCGCGAGCGGTCGTTGGCGATCTCGATGGCGAGCGGCAGGTAGATCACGAGAGGTGCTCCCAGAAGGTGTCTGTGCTCGTTCCGCAGCGGCTCTCGATGGCCGCCGCGAACCCGATGAGCCCCAGCAGGGCAGCCAGGGCGATGATCGCCGGGGCATCCACAGCGCAGTCTCCGCTTGTCCGATTGGTAACCGGATAAACTTGATTGAATGGTTACGACTCTACCCGTTTGCGCGTAACCTGTCAACAGGATTATTGTGGTTACGTCATGACCGCACTGCATGTCCACACGGCCGATCTCGAGGACACCGCGGACTTCCTCAACACGCTCGCGCTCGACGACGGCGCTCCGGTAGACCGCCTCACGACGGCCGATGCGGCGATCGCCTTCCTGGCCGGCCGCGAACTGGCGCATGAGGGGGCCCTCCGCGCCCAGGCGGACGCTGCCGGCGAGCATCGCTGGCTCGAGCGCATCCGCCGCACGCGGGCCGCGCTCCGCGCGCTGTGGGACGCCGAGGTGGAGCACTGCGCCCCGGACGCCGCGGCGATCGACGCAGTCAACGCCGTGCTCCGCGAGGCGCCGCGGATCGAGCTCGTGGCCGGTGACGGCTGCTGCGGCGTCGGCCACCGGCACACGTCGGACGACCCCACCGGGGAGGCGCTCGCGCGACTCGCGGAGCCGTTCGTGGCGACCGTCGGCGCCGGTGCCACGGGTCGCCTGCGCATCTGCGCCAACGACGACTGTCGCTGGGCGTTCGAGGACACCTCGCGCGCCGGCCGGCGCCGCTGGTGCGACATGACCAGCTGCGGCAACGCCGCGAAGGCGCGCCGCCACCGGGCGCGTCTGAAGGCTGCGTCCGGGGAGGTGAACGCGTCGGAGGCCGGCAGTGGGGCGGCGGCCGCCGGGCCGACCGCCGCGGGCGGCTGACTAGAGCTGCTCGAGCAGGGGCTTCACCTCGGTGGCGAAGCGCGTCATCGACTCCTCGTCGTAGTCAGCCGGGATGCCGGCGATGAGATGGCGGTAGCCGAGCCGCACCTTGGGCGCCAGATTCTCGACCACCTGCTCGACGGTGCCCACGGGCTGGTCGGTCCACAGGCGCGAGACCCGGTTGCGCGCGAACGCCGCCTCGAACAGGCGCTGCGCCTCCATGGGGTCGTCGCGGATGAACACCGTCCCGATGCCTGTGGTGCGCTCGATCGTGGACGGGTCGCGGCCGACGGATTCGCAATGGCGCAGGAGGACTTCCTCCTTGTGGCGCATCTCGTCCGGCGTGCCGCCGATGTTGTTCATGTCGCCGTACTTGGCGACCAGCTTGAGCGTCACCTGCTCGCCGCCCCCGCCGATGCAGATGGGCAGGTGGTCCTGGACCGGCCCGGGAAGGTTGCGCACCCGCTTCGCGTGGTAGTGCTCGCCGGCGGCGGACGGCTCCTTCCCGTCGAGCATGCCGCGCATCACCGGCAGCGCCTCGCCCAGCCAGCGCAGCCGCTCCGGGAATCCGGAGCCGAACTCGAGCCCGAACGCCTGGTGCTCCTCCTCGAACCACGCCCCGCCGATCCCCAGGATGGCGCGGCCCGCGCTGATGTGGTCGAGCGTGGTCGCCATCTTCGCGGTCAGCGTGGGCGTCCGGAAGGTGTTGGCGCCCACCATCAGGCCCACCCGGATCCGCTTGGTGGCCGTGGCCCAGGCGGTGATCGTCAGCCAGCCCTCGTAGTTGGGGCCGTGCGAGTCGCCGACGATCGGGTAGAGGTGGTCCCATGTCCAGAGGGTGTCGTACCCGAGCTCATCGGCGCGAACGCCCGCTTGAAGCAACGACGGCCAGTCCGTGTGCTGGTTCCAGCACAGGGCACCGATCTTGACTTCAGGCACGTCTTCTCCACTTGCATGCAGGCGGCGCTAGCCTGTGCGTCGGTCACGCCGCAGGACATCGAGGTACACACCGGCACCGACGCCTGCGGCGAGCACCCAGACGAGGATGTTACCGGAGCCGAAGAGCCATCCAGCCACAAGCGACGCCGCGAGCCACGCGATCACGAACGAGCCGAAGGCCATCCCGGCTCAGCGCGCAGAGAGGGAACTGCGGACGAAGAGGTGCATTGCTCGGGGCGAGAGGAGTCAACGTCCACGACCGACCGCTTTGTCGCGGCAACGTGGCCACTGCGATGCCGGGTGACGGGGTTTGTGGTTCGTGCACCGGGACCGCTCTGTTGAGGTACCGATCTCGTTGCCCCGGCCGAACGCGCCCGGCTTTGCGCGATCAAGGCCCTCGGGATGACCCCTGGCTCCAAGGCAATCGCGGCCCGCCAGGGCCCGAAGGTGTTGCCCTGGTTGTGGCCAGATGACTTCAGGGCAGCGCTTCAGCGCTCGATCGTCCCACAGCCGCCATTGCCGTTCCCCGCGAACGAAGGGTCACGCCAGCGAGTGTCAGCAGCGGTGGCCCCACGATGCGGCCCTCGATCCGGCCGATCATGCCCTCCACGCCGAGGCGCACCAGTTCGTGACGAGGCTGGTGCACGGTCGTCAGGTCGATCCGTCGCAATGAGGCGGCCGGGATGTCATCGAACCCGACCACGGAGAGCTCCTCCGGCACCCGCACGCCCAGCCCATCTGCTACGTCGATGAGGTCGATGGCCGTGAAGTCGTTGCTGGCGAACACGGCCGTGATGGGGTGCTCGGGCCCGATGAGCGCCCGCCACTCGCTCTCGACACCGCCGACCGTGAGCCGTCCGTCCGGAGCGTCCCAGTCGACGACGCTGACCGTTCCTCCGGCATCGCGCATCGATCGCGCGAAGCCATCACCTCGCAACAGGTCCGCGGCATCCGGCGCCAGCGACCGGACGAACGCTACGGTCCGATGGCCAAGGCCGAGCAGGTGGCCCGCCACGAGCTCGCCGCCTCGTCGCTCGTCGACGGATACGGAGTCCGACCACGGCTCGGCGGCGGAGATGAACATCGTGGCCGCCTGGCCGTCGATCATGGCGCCTACGCGGTCGGTCTCCTGCAGGTAGGACAGGAAGGCGATCCCGGCGACGCGGCTCTCCAGCATCAGCGAGACCGCCTGGCGCTCGCGGTCGGCATCCCCATCGGTGGTGCAGAACATGGCCCCGAAGCCGAAGCGGGCCACCTCCCGCTCGACGATCGACGCGATCTCGGCCAGGAACGGGTTGCGCAACTCTGTCGCGACGATGCCGATCACCTGTGCCCGACCACGCAACAGCTGCCGAGCGAGGGCATTCGGGCGATAGCCGAGCTCCTCGACCGCTGCCTGGACCTTCCGTCGGGTCGAGGCAGCCACGACGTCGGACCCTCGGACGACGTTCGAGGCGGTCGACACGGACACGCCTGCCCGGGCGGCCACGTCGCCCAGTGTCGGCGGGCGGTTCCGTGCTTCCGTCACGGTCGTGGCCCGAGGTCCGGGCGGGATCGATCAGCGACGGTCACGCAGGTTCCCGTCGGCGACTGGGTGCGGCCAGTTCTGGACTTGCAACGTTGCAATCTGCTATTCTCCTGTCGACCACGCGGGATCATGGGATCGCCACAGGAGCGGCGGCTTGTTGATCTCACGTTGAGATTGGAACGTTCGCAATGGTAGCCCGAGATCCTGCAATAGAGCGTCCTTGCCTCGTACCCGTTCGGTGGTCGGCATGAGGGATCTGGTTCGAGCGCCGGCGGATAGGGGGGCTCGAGGATGACACGCCGCGAGCTCGGTGTGGCCATCGTTGGCCATGGGGCCATGGGGCGCGCCCATAGCTTCGGCTATGCCGCCGCTCCGATCCTGACGACCCTGCCGATCCTCCCGGTCGCACGCGTGATCATCGGCCGCGACCGGGACCGCGCCACCGCGGCGGCTGCGGCATACGGCATTCCGGAGTCCGCGGAGGACTGGCGAACCATCCTCGACCGCGACGACATCGACCTCGTCGACATCTGCACACCGCCGGGAACCCACGCGGAGATCGCCGCGGCGGCGGCTGCGGCCGGCAAGGCCGTCCTCTGCGAGAAGCCCCTCGCGACCTCGTATCCCGAGGCGCGCGCGGCCCGCGAGGCCGCCGATCGCGCGAGCGTCCTCAACGCCATCGGCTTCAACTACCGCCGCCTTCCCGCGGTCGCGCTCATGCACCGGATGATCGCCGAGGGCGAGATCGGCGAGGTCCGGACCTGGCGCGCCACTTGGCTCTCGGATGAGTTCGTGGACGCTTCGATCCCGTTCGACTGGCGCTTCGAGCGCTGGCAGGGCGGCACCACCATCGCCGACCTCGGTGCGCACCTGCTCGACATGGCGCTCTGGATGTTGGGTGGCATCCGCGAGGTGGCCGCCCACTCAGGGACCTTCGTCCACGAGCGCCCTGCGCCGGGCGCTCCCCGTGCCGTCGAGATCGACGATGCGTCCGCCGGCCTCATCGAGTTCGAGACCGGCGCCGTCGGGCGGATCGAGGTCGCGCGGACCGCGGTTCGCCGCCCCTGCGATTTCTCCGTCGAGGCCAACGGGACGACGGGCACGCTGTGCTTCGACTACGCCCGCCTCAACGAGCTCTGGCACGGCGATGGTGGGGACGCGCTCGACCGGTACGGCATGCGCCGGATCCGCGTCGAGCATCCATCGCAGCCCTACGGCGGCAACCTGTGGCCGATCGGCCAGGGCGTGGGGTATGGGGCGAGCTTCGTCAACCAGACCCTGGAGCTCATGAACGCGTGGGACAGCGGCCACTACGAGCCCGACTTTGCGACGGGTCTGGCGGTCCAGGGCGTCTGCGATGCCCTGGAACTGTCCGCCCGCGAGCGCCGCTGGGTGTCCGTGAAGGAGATCACAGAGGCCTCCGTGCCGCCAATCGCCCGCCCGACGACTTGATCGAGACGAACTCCTGGCGGCTGCGATCCGCGGTGGCACACCCAACCGACAGCATCGGTCTCACCCGCGATCACAGGAAGGAACGAACATGCCGGGACCCGGACTAGATCTGCTCGGCGACGAGGAGCTTGCCGAGCTCACTGACGTCATCCACGCTCGCCGCCTGAGTCGCTACGGGCCCGATGACGCCAGCTTCCCGGCCAAGGTCCGGAGCCTGGAGGTGGAGGTCTGTCGCCGGACGGGTGCGAGGTTCGCGCTCGGCGTCAACTCGGGCACGAGCGCCCTGCTGCTCGCGCAGGCGTCTCTCGGCATCGGCCCGGGCGACGAGGTCATCGTGCCGGGGTTCACGTTCGTCGCGTCGATCTCCTCGATCGTCTACAGCGGCGCCCGTCCCGTGCTGGCGGAGGTCGACGACTCGTTCAACCTCGATCCTGCTGATGTCGAGTCGAAGATCACCCCGCGAACCCGCGCGATCGTCGCGGTGCACATGCTGGGATCGCCGGCCAGGCTCAACGAGCTCCGGGACATCGCCTCCCGCCACGGCATCGCCCTGATCGAGGATGCGGCCCAGGCCTTCGGTGCAACGTTCGAGGGCCGGTGGCTGGGCACGCTCGGCACCGTGGGCATCTACAGCTTCAACGAGTTCAAGACCATCACCTGTGGCGACGGCGGGATGCTCGTCACCGACGACGAGTCGCTCTACCAGCGCGCCTTCGCCATGCACGACCAGGGCCACAGCCCGAACCGCAAGGGGGTCGAGGTGGGCAGCCGACCGTTCCTCGGCCTGAACTTCCGAATGACCGAGCTATCGGGCGCCGTGCTGCTCGCCCAGCTGCGAAGGATCGACACGATCCGCGAGCACCTCGTGGCCAATCGCGACGCTGCGCGCGCCATCATCGGGACGGTCCCCGGTATTGGCTTCCGCAGGGCCCCGGACCCGGCTGGCGACATCGCCACGCACCTGGTCGTGACGTTCCCGACGCCGCCGGCGGCGGCGGCCATCGCGAACGAGCTCGGTTCGATCACGCTCGACGTGTCCGGGTGGCACGTGTACAACCACATGGAGCACCTGCTCGCGAGACGCACCGCCACCGAACGCGGCTGCCCGTTCGACTGCCCGGCCACGGACGCGCGTCCCGCCGAGTACCACGTGGGCATGCTGCCGCAGACCGACGCCCTGCTCGCCCGTTCGATCAGCTTCTCCATCGGCGTCCGGGACCCCAACCTCGCCCCGTTCGGGGTCACGATGCGGGACGGGCTCGACGTGACGCGCCAGCGAGCGGAAGCGTTCCGCGCGGCGGCGGCGCGCGTCCTCCGCGGCTGATCGCGCGCATTTCACCGGGGCCCGGACCGCGGGCCATTTCCCACCGGCAGCGACGCCGATCTCCTCCGGTCGGCGTCGCTGCAACCCCGACGCGGCCGCGCTCGGAGCGTCGAGTCCTACGGGCACCAGCGGCCGCCCGCCGCGACCGTCAGCGCACGATCGACGGGGTGCCAGCCGTGCGGAGCGTCCGATCGCTCCCGCACGGGGTTGCGGTGGATTCCCGGACCACCAGGTGCCCGGGCAGGTGACGGGACGTCGTCACGTGGGAGCCCTCGAGCTCCTCGAGGATGATCCCGAAGGCAAGGTCGCCCATCGCAGCCTTGGGCTGGTTGAACGTCGTGAGGGGCGGCTCGACGAACGCGGCGACGGGAATGTCGTCGAAGCCGACGACGGACAGGTCCTCTGGTACCCGCAGGCCGGCGGCTCGCACGGCCCGCATGATCCCGACGGCGATGAGGTCGTTGAACGCCACGACCGCCGTGGGTCGCGGGGCGGCCCGCACGATGGCTTCCCCGGCGCTCCGACCGCCTTCGAGCGACCCGTCGAGCGACCCGTCGAGCGACCCGTCGCATTCGATCACCATGGCGAGGGTCAGCCCGGCATCCTCCAGGGTCCGTCGAACGCCGAGCAACCGTCGCAGTGTCGGGCGGATCGCGGCGACGCCGGCGAAGGCGATTCGCTCGTGGCCCAGCTCGAGCAGGTGTCGGGCGACGTGGCCTCCCCCATCGATGTCGTCCGGGCGAACATGGTGGAACTGCGGCTCGGCCCGCTGCTCGATTCGCTCGATCGCCGGCGCAACCGGACCGCCGATGGCGTCGAGCACCTCGGACGGGCCCGACGGCGTGTGCCAGTCGACGAGGACGACCGGCGTCTGGGGCCGCCCGCGCGGGAACCAACTCGCCGGCATGCCGGCCGCCCCACCGACGACGATGCCGTCGACCCGCTTGCCGAGGAACAGGTCGATCATCGATCGCTCCCGTTCAGCGTACCCGTGCGACGTGGCAACGAGCACCGCGAATCCCTCGCTGATGGCTCGCTCCTCCAGGCCGGCCGCGACCTCGCCCCAGAAGCTGTCGTCCGCCGTGGGGATGAGCAGCCCGACCGTCCGGGACGATCGTGTGGCCAGTGCGCGCGCACCCAGATGCGGCATATACCCGAGCGCGAGCGCAGCCTGCTCGACCCGCGCTCGGGTCGACGGCCGGACACCGACGAACCCAGTGAGGGCCCGGGTCACGGTTGCCGTCGACACCCCGGCGACGCCCGCCACATCCGCGAGGGTGACCGCAGACGGGTCAGGTAGCGGGGGCCCCACCACCGGTTCCGAGGTCATCGGGTCATCGGGCATCATTCCCCCCCGATCTCATGGCCACCCCGATGTCACCGGGCTCGCCCAAGGGCCGCCGTTCGAGTGGCACGTAACACTCGGCCATGTGTCCGGTCTCGAACGTCCGGCGCTCTGGCGCCGTCTGGCTACACACCTCCTGGGCGCGCGGACAGCGCGGGTGGAACCGACACCCGGCTGGCGGGTTGAGCGGGCTCGGGACGTCGCCCTCGAGCACGATCGGGTGACGCGCACGGGATCGAACCGGGTCCGGGACGGGGACGGCCGAGAGGAGTGCGCCCGTGTACGGGTGCCGTGGATGCACGTACAGGTCGGCGGCCCTCGCCTCCTCGATGACACGGCCGAGGTACATCACCAGGACTCGATCGGCCATGTGCCGGACCACGTCGAGGTTGTGGGTGATGAACAGGTACGTCAGGCCCAGCTCCTCCTGCAGGTCCGACAGCAGGTTCAGAATCTGGGCCTGCACCGAGACGTCCAGCGCGGACACGGGCTCGTCGCACACCATGAGCTTGGGGCCGAGGGCGAGCGCCCGCGCGATCCCGATTCGCTGCCGCTGGCCGCCCGAGAACTCGTGGGGCAGGCGGTTGTAATGCTCCGGGTTCAGGCCGACCAGCCGCAGGAGCGAGATGACCCGGTCCCGGATCTCATCGCGAGAGCCGTGGCGATGGATCTCGAGTGGCTCGGCAATGATTCCGCCGACCCGCATCCGGGGATCTAGGGACCCGAACGGGTCCTGGAAGATCATCATGAGATCTCGCCGGATCGGGGCCATGGCGGCTCGGTCCAGCAGGCCCAGGTCACGACCCTCGAACGTGATCGAACCGGCGGTGGGCTCGATCAGCCTGGCCACGCACCTCGCGAGCGTGGACTTGCCACACCCGGACTCGCCGACGATGGCCAGCGTCTCGCCCCGCCGCACCTCGAACGAGACGTCGTCCACGGCCCGCACCACGCCACCCGATGACGACCCGAACATGCCCCGCCGGACCGCGAAGTGCTTCGTGAGGTGGTCGACGCGGAGCAGGACGTCGTCGTCCGCCACGGCCGGCACGCCGGCGGAGTCCGGTGCGGCTGTCATCGGAGGGCGCCCGTGTCGGTCGGTACCGGGCCATCGGCGCCAAGGAGCCTGGCCCGTTCCTCCTCACGCCACACGCCCGGCAGCTGGCAGGCCGCGACGTGCGCCTGTCCCTCCGTGATCGGCTCGAGCTGCGGGACCTCGGTTCGACACCGGTCCACCGCGTACGGGCAGCGCGGGTGGAAGGCGCAACCCTGGGGCTTGGCTAGCAGCGAGGGCGGCGACCCGGCGATCGAGCGCAGCCTCGCGGCCCCGGCGTTGAGACCCGGGAGCGATGACAGTAGGCCCCACGTGTACGGATGCGACGGCCCGGCGAAGAGCTCGTCCACGGACGCCACCTCGACGGCCCGGCCCGCGTACATCACGAGGACGTCGTCGCACAGGTCGGCGACCACACCGAGGTCGTGCGTGATCAGGATCACCGCGGCGCCGACTTCCTGGCGCAGGCTCCGGATGAGGCGGAGGATCTGCGCCTGAGTCGTGACATCGAGGGCCGTCGTCGGCTCATCCGCGATCAGGAGATCGGGACGGTTGATAAGGGCCATCGCGATCATCACCCGCTGCCGCATCCCTCCCGACAGCTCCTGCGGGTAGGCTCGCAGCCGTTCCTGCGGGTTCGGGATGCCGACCCCTGCGAGCGCGTCGCGAGCCTGTGCACGCGCCTGTTCCTCGGGGATCCGTTGGTGGAGCTTGACGGCCTCCACCAGCTGGAACCCGATGGTGCGGACCGGATTGAGCGATGTCATCGGGTCCTGGAAGATCATGGCGATCTCGTGACCCCGGACGCCACGCAGTTCCCGGTCGGGGAGGGTCATGAGGTCCCTGCCCTTGAAGAGCGCGTGGCCGCTGACCGTGGTGTCGCGGGACGGGGTGAGGCGGAGCAGGGACAGGCAGGTCACGGACTTGCCTGACCCCGACTCGCCGACGATCCCCAGGACCTTCCCGCGCTCGACGGAGAACGAGACACCGTCGACCGCCGCCACCATCCCGTCCTCGGTCCGGAAGCTGGTCCGCAGATCGCTGACCTCGAGCAGCGCCACGGTGTCGCTCACCTTCCTTCGATGGTTCGGACGAGGAACCGGAGGGCCCCATCCGGCTCCGGGTACGTCCCCGACCCGCGGTACGCCTCCGCGTACCGGGTGGCCCGCTGTCCGCCGCGGAAGCGGGCATGCCGGTCCACCATCTCGATCATGTCCTCGCCGTACATCTTCGCCATGAGGTCCAGCTGGCTCTCATGGGCGGCGAGCATTCGGCGCTTGACGTCGATGTGGTCCGAGATGTCGATCCAGACCTGGGGCTCGAAGTCGACGGCCTGCTCGGTGTCGAAGTACGCTAGGTGCGGCGTCGCCGGCAGCGGCGGCTCGTCGGCGAAGTTGCGCATGGCCGCCGCGCAGCGCGCCTGGTAGACGAGCTCCGAGGCGTTGCGGTGGTCGAGGTGGTAGTCGACGGGCGGGTGACCGAGCAGCACGGTCGCCCGGACCCGCCTGACGAGGTTGACGATGTCGCGCCGGCGATCAGGGGTGACGTCCGACGCTCCGTCGTGCATCCCGAGGTGGTGGAAGGACGCGGCGCCGACGATCTCGGCCGAACGCCGCGCCTCCCCGAGTCGCACCCGGGCGATCTCCTCGGCGGGCAGCCCGAACGAGCCGCACGACCCATCGGTGAGGACCGCCATGTGGACCTCGATGCCACAGGCCACCAGGGCGGCGAGGGTGCCGCCGCACTGGAACTCCAGGTCATCGGGGTGCGCGCCGACGGCCAGCACGACGTCACGAGACGGCCCGGACGTGATCACTGGCAGTTGCCCAGGGTGGTCAGGTCCAGGACGTACACCGGGTGGAAGACGTACCCGCAGGTGTTCTTCGCCAGCAGGGTTACCCGCGAGGCGTTGAGCAGCGGAGCCCATGCGGCGTCCTGGCCGATGACCTGCTGGTCGAGCTGGTTCCACTTCGCAGCGCGGTCCGCACCGGTGACCGGGCCCATGGCCTCGATCGCCGCGTTGACAGCAGGATCGTTGAAGCTGCCGAAGTTGCTGTTATTGGTCGGGGTGATGCGGTTGCCATCGAGCAGGGGGCCGAAGAAGTCATCCGGATCCGGGTAGTCCTGGGTCCAGATGTTGATCCCCATGGGCGCCTTGTTCGCCACGGTCATGATCGTCGCCGACAGGACGGCGTCGGTGCCCGACTTGATCTCCGCGTTGATGCCGACGGCCTTGAGCTGGGCCTGGACCGCCTGGGCGATCTGGAGCCCTGCAGCGCTGGACCAGAGCACGGTGCTGATGGGCAGCTGGACGCCGGACTCCTGGAGGAGGCTCTGCGCCTTGGCCGTGTCACCGGCCGGCGGGAACAGGTTCGCCTGCTGCCAGCCGGGCATGGTGGGTGGAAGCACTTGGTCGGTGATCACGCCCTGGCTCGGGCCACCCCAGACGCGCAGGATCTCCTCACGGTTCAGGGCGAAGTTCACCGCCTGCCGGACCTTGACGTTGTCGAAGGGCGCCACGGTGGTGTTGAACCAGACGTAGGTCGTCGAGGGGAGCGTCCCGGCGAACACGCGGCCGACGAGCGTCGAGTCGGCGAGGGCCTGCGTGGCGTCGGCGGGTGCCATCTTGTCGAGGTACGTCGCGAGCTGCCCAGCCCGGATCTGCAGGCCTGCCTGGGCCGGATCGACGTTGAGCTGGAGCGTGATCGTGTCGAGCTTGCCGCGGTTGCCCAGCACGGCCGCGTTGTAGTTGGGGTTCCGGGCGAGCACGAGCTCCCGGTTTGGGGTGTACGTCTTGACGAGGTACGGGCCCGTCTCCAGGATCGACCCGTCCTCGATGGCCGTGATCGGCGTCCCGATGGGCACCGGGCAGGTGAAGGGCATCGTCATGCGCTCGAGGAAGGACCCGCTCGGCTGGTTGAGCGTGAAGGCGATGCTGTCGCCTGCGACGGTGATCCCGGGGATGGTGGTCGTCTTCCCGGCGCTGTAGTCGGCCGCACCGACGACGTCGGAGAAGAAGCCGCCGGCCGGCGATGCGAGCGCAGGGGCCAGCATCCGCTGCCACGTGTAGGCGATGGCGGCGCCCGTGATCGGCGTGCCATCGGCGAACTTGATCCCTGACCGCAGCTTGAAGGTGTAGGTCTTCGCGTCCGCCGAGATGGTGGGCAGGTCCGCGAGGCCGGCGATGACCGCTGACCCGGGCTGGCCCGCGAGGTCCGGGAAGGTGACGAGCGGGGTGCAGGTCGCATAGGCGATGCCCCAGGTCACCGCATACCACCACAGGGTGGGCTCGAGATGGTCGATGCCGCCCGCGGGCACGCCGATCGTGGCGGCGCCACCGGCCACGGCATCCTGCGTCGCGGAGAAGGCGGCGGATGACGGCACGGCCCCGCTCGGCGAGGCCGCAGTCGGCTGGCTGGCTGCCTGCGCACCGCTGGCCGCCGGCGCCGGCGTCGCCGCGGGGGTGGACGAGCAGCCGCCCGCCACGAGTACCGCGGACAGGATGAACGCGATCGCGCTCGCCCGTTGGCTTCCCTTCGACTTGTGCATGCCTTCTCCTCCTGTCAGGTTCGCGCCGCCGGTCGGCGGCAACCCAGCGCTTTGTTGTTCCGTACGGGACCTCAGCGAACCACAAGCACCACCTTCGTCAGGTCCGCACACGCGGGTCGAGGGCGGCCTGGGCGATGTCCGCGATCGTGTTGGCGAGGACGGCCATCAGCGCCGCGAACGTCACGACGCCGACGGTCAGCGGGTAGTCGAGGTTCTGGATGGAGCTGAAGGCCAGGTACCCGAGGCCCGGCAGCCCGAAGGTGACCTCGACGAACAGCGCCCCACCGAGCGCCGCACCCACATCGAGCGCGAGGAAGGTGATGATCGCGGGCGCAACGATCGGCCCGATGTGGCTCCCCAGGATCCTGGCGGTCGACGCTCCCTTGGCCCGGGCGACTAGCACGTAGTCCTCGCTGAGCTGCTCCAGGACGTAGGCGCGGATGAAGCGGGCGTAGAACGCGGCGAACCCCAGGGCCAGCGAGATCCACGGCAGGATCATGGAATCCAGCCAGCCCGTGAGGTTCGCCGTCGGCGACATGTAGCCTTGGATCGGGAACAGCGTGGCGGGTGGGACATGGAACCCGAGCAGGATCCCCTGGCTGGGCAGGTAGGCGAAGAGGTAGGCGATCATCGGGGCGATCCAGAACACTGGCGCCGAGATCGCGACCTGGACCAGGATCGTCGAAACCCTGTCGCGGAGGCTCCGGGGCCGGAGGGCACCGATCAGTCCCACCGGAACCGCCACCAGCATCCACACCACCGCCGCCCCCAGGACGAGGCCGGCCGTCACGCCGGCGGCCGGGTAGAGAAGGTCGGCCACCGGCAACCGCTGCGCGAACGAGTAGCCGAAGTCGCCGTGCAGGATGCCGGTCAGGAAGTTGGCGTACTGCTCGTACCACGGGCGATCGGTCCCGAGGAGGCGGGCGACCTGCGCGATCTGCGCGGGTGACGCCGCCCGGCCCGCGACCCGCTGCGCCGGGTCGGCGCCGGTGAGCGCCGAGACGACGTAGAAGAGCAGGTAGGCGATCAGCGTCACGATGAGTACCTGCGCGGCGGCGGTCGCAAGCCGGCGAAGCACGAAGCGGGCCATCTCAGGCGCCTCGCCTCGGCGCGAACGCGTCGCGCAGCGAGTCGCCCAGGAGGTTGAACGCCAGCGTCGTGAGCACGAGGGCGATCCCCGGGATGATGGCCACCCACGGCATCACGCGGTACAGCCCGTTCGCCACGCCGTCTGCCAGCAGCTGGCCCCAGCTCGGCTCCGGCGGTGGCACGCCCAGGCCGAGGAAGGACAGCCCGGCCTCGAACAGGATGTTGAGGGCGATGATCCCCGTGGCGTAGACGATGATCGGCGCCACGAGTTGCGGCAGCAGGTGGCCGAGCATGATGCGCCGGTCCCCCGCGCCCACCGAGACCGATGCCTCGATGAACTGCTGGTGCTTGAGCGACAGGACCGACGAGCGCACCAGCCGTGCGGGGTAATACCAGGAGAACAGGGCGATGACCACGATCACGTTCAGCAGCCCGGGGCCGATGACCGCCGCCAGCCCGACGGCAAAGAGCAGGGACGGGAACGCCATCGCCGTCTCGATAGCCCGGGACACGATGCGGTCCAGCAGGCCACCGAAGTAGCCCGCCGCGAGCCCGAGCGGCACGCCGATGAGCAGCGCCACCGCCGTCGCCGTGAAGGCAACGACCAGCGAGACCCGGGCGCCGAAGAGCAGCCGGACCAGCACGTCGCGTCCGAGCCTGTCCGTCCCGAGCAGAAAGAAGGCGCCATCGGGGTTCTGCTGGCCGTTGTCGAGAAGCTCATGGCTCAACGGCGGCAACGGGATCCCGTTCATGTCCAAGCCGCCGGCGAGCTGCTGGTCATAGGCGTGCCCGGTCAACAGGGCGACGAGCGGTGCCCCCACGACGGCCGCGATCACGAGCAGGACCAGGAAGGCCGCCGCGACGAGCCCGACTCGGTCACGCCGCAGCCGGCGCCAGAACTGCTCCGACGCACCCCGCGCCACAGTGGCGGGTCCATCGTGCTGAACCGGGCCGACCGTCATGTGGTTGGAGACCTCCAGCGAGTGGCCATGTTGTCCCGGGTCAGAGCGGACGCGCTGGGCACGCGAGGAATGCAAGCGCTTGCAGATCGTGATGTAAGCGGTTGCAGTTGTCAACGGCGGTTCACTGCGCGATCAGCGGTGGGGCCAGATCCGAGAGTCATTCCCAGTCGGACCAACTCGTCGCCGACGATGCGATCGTTCGGCTCCACAGGCTCTCGAGGGGGGATCCCGCGGGCCCTCAGCAAAGCTGCGGTCGCGGCGCTCATCGCGGCGGCAAGGAGATCGTCGACGACGCCTGTGCCGAGAAGGCGGTCGTCCCGTCCCCAGCTCCCGTCGCCTCTCCACCGGCCCGTACGCCGTGGCCAAGCTTTCCTGGCCCCTCGCCCTCCCTCCCGGCTGCCGGACGTGTCGTGGCCCGAATCCCGCTTCACGCCCAGGCCCTCGGCCCGCTTGCCCTCGGTGCCGGCGACGGAAGCGTGTGGGTAACGCTGGGCGGCACCGTGACAGGTCTCCTGGAGCGCATCAGCGCCTCGTCTGGGCGCGTCGTGTGGCAGTCCGCCGTGGGCTGGGCGGCTGGGCGCGTCGCCGTCGGCGGGGGCGCGGTCTGGGTCTCGAACGGCATCGGCGACGGCTCGGAGCCCCGCTCGTCCCACCAAGACTCGGTATCGAGAGTAGACCCGGCGACCGGCCGCGCCACGGCCACCGTCTCGGTCCCGATGCCCGGGCTCATCGCGGCCGGTGCCGGCGCTGTCTGGGTCGTGAGCGCCAACCGGACAGTCCTGCGGCTCGACCCTCGGTCAGCGCGCCAGACGGCCGCCATCCCGCTTGCGAACAGCTCGCTCGGCGGGGCCAACCCTGCGTCGGCGCTGGCCGTTGTCGGCACGGAGGTCTGGGTCGCGGTCCCGGACGGTTCCGCTGGCAGCTCCGCGCTCGTCGTCAGCGACTCGGTCCGTGGCACCGTGACCGCGACCCATCGGACGACCGGGATCGTCAGCGAGCTCTTCGCGGGCCGCGACGGCCTCCTCGCTGTTGCCCAGGCCCCCCCCGACGCGTTCTCACTGCGGCGGGTGGACCTCGCGACGGGCGCCATCTCGATGATCGGCCCATTCCAGGCACCTCCCGTGCAGGGCGGCGTCGCGTTCACTCCTTCTGGCGCTGGCTGGATCCTGTCACGAAACGGCGCCGTCTACAGCTTCGACCCCACCACCGGAGCCCGGACGAGCGAGGACCTGACCGTGCCGGACGGCGGGGGATCGGCCTTGGTGGCGACTGACCACGCCATCTGGGTGCTCTGTCCGTCAGCTCTCGACGAGATAGCCTTCCAGTCTTGCCCTGAGCGTCATCCGCACGCTGCTCCGGCCCCACCGTTCTCGACGCGTCATCGGCCGAGACCTCGGCGAGGATCATCCCGCTCCACCCCGCCGGGCTCCAGTTGGTCGAGTGGACGGCCCCCGGGCAGGGTTGCCGGCACCGCCTCAGTTGGCGCCTGCCTGACGATGTCCACAGAGATCTCCACCGCCCGGATCGGGCCCCGGTTCTCGAGCCAGTGGAGCGTGTTCCGATCCTCGGGCCAGCCGACGCCCGGACCGTACTCGGTCGTGACCCCGTCGCGATGGTCGGTGATCGTCCCCTGCAGGATGTAGACGGTGCCGGGTCTGCCCTGGTGGTCGTGGATCGGGCCGAAGACGCCGCCAGGCTCGATGGTCACCATGCGCATTCGAAGCTGGCGGCCGGCCATGCCCTCGATCTCGGCGGCAAGGTCGACCGTCGCGAGCAGGTCCACCGTGACGCCCCTCGTCTCTGGCGCCGCCGATTCGTTGCTCATCGGGCGCTCCCTCCTGTTCGTCCAGGCGGATCGAGGATTGATCGGGCGCGTCAGAGCGAGTCGGACGACCGACGGACGATCCACCGGGGTCAGCCGGCGACAGCGAGCACCTGGCTCTGCTCGGCGCGCAGGTGGGCATAGCCGGGCTTGACGACCTCGTTGATGATCCGCAGCCGCTCGTCGAACGGGGCGAACGCGCTCTTCATCGCGTTGATCGTCAGCCACTCCATCTCGCCCAGCCCGAGCCCGAAGGCGGCGTCGAGGGCGGCGAACTCGGCGGAGAGCGTGGTGCCGCTCATCAGGCGGTTGTCGGTGTTGACGGTGACCCGGAACCGGAGCCGGCGGAGCAGGTCGAAGGGGTGGCGCTCGATCGACGCGGCCGCGCCGGTGTGCACGTTCGAGGTGGGACACATCTCGAGCGGGATCCGCCGGTCGCGGACGTACGTCGCGAGGCGGCCGAGAGCGATCGCGCCGTCGTCGCGGACCTCGATGTCATCGACGATCCGGACGCCGTGGCCTAGCCGCTCGGCGCCGCAGAACTGGACGGCCTCCCAGATGGAGGGCAGGCCGAACGATTCGCCCGCGTGGATCGTGATGTGGAAGTTCTCGCGCCGGATCCGGTCGAAGGCGTCTAGGTGCCGAGTCGGCCGGTAGCCTTCCTCGGGCCCCGCGATGTCGAAGCCCACCACGCCGGCGTCTCGCCAGCGGACCGCGCACTCGGCCACCTCGACCGAGCGTGCGGCCTGGCGCATTGCCGTCA
>JAKAMV010000840.1 GCA_021812735.1 Chloroflexota bacterium
CGCGACGCGCGGGGCCGCCCCCGTGGTGGCGACCATCGTGCTGGTCCGGGACGTGAGCGATGCGCGACGATCGCGGCAGGCGCAGGAGGCGTTCATCGGGGTCCTGTCACACGAGCTGCGGACGCCGGTCACCACGATCTACGCGGGATCCAAGGTGCTCGGGGGCGCCGGGGGCTCCCTGACCCCATCGGTTCGCCAGGAGGTGTACCGGGACATCGCGGCCGAGTCTGAACGGCTGTACCGCCTGGTCGAGGACCTCCTCGTGCTGGCCCGGTTCGACGGAGTGGAGCCCGGGTCGCTGGGCGACGAGCCGGTGCTGCTGCAGCGCATCCTTCCGGAGGTCATCGACCTGGAGCGGACGCGGTTCCCGGCCACGCATTTCGACGCTGCCGTCCCGGTCGGGCTCCCGGCGGTGCGGGCAGAGCGCACGCACGTGGAGCAGGTTGCCCGGAACCTGCTCACCAACGCCGCGAACTACAGTCCACCCGGGAGCACGGTGCGGCTCGAGCTGACCGCCGCCGCGGACCGGGTTGAGATCCGTGTGCTCGACGAGGGGCCCGGGTTCCCGGCCGACGAGGCCGACAGGCTCTTCGATCTCTTCTATCGTTCAGAGACCACCTCCCGGATAACCGGGGGTGCCGGAATCGGGTTGTTTGTCTGCCGCCGCCTCGTCGAAGCCATGGGCGGCTGCGTATGGGCCCGGCCGCGATCCGGCGGCGGGTCCGAGTTCGGCTTCGCTCTCCAGACCTTCACCGAGGAGGAAGCGTGAACAACCAGTTGCTGGTGCTCGTCGCCGACGACGAGCCCCGGATCACCAAGCTCGTGGCCCTGACGCTGCACGACGAGGGCTTCCGGGTGGTGACCGCCAACAGCGGAGAGGAGGCCCTGCGCAAGGCCGAGGAGGTGCGCCCCGACATCGTGCTGCTGGACATCGTGATGCCGGATCTCGACGGCATCGAGGTCATGCGGCAGCTGCGCGAATGGCGGCCGGTGCCCGTGATCCTGCTGACCGCCAAGGGTTCGACGGCGGACAAGGCCAAGGGGCTCGACCTCGGCGCCGATGACTATGTGGCCAAGCCGTTCCACCCCGACGAGCTGGCCGCCCGCGTGCGCGCCGTGCTGCGCCGCGCGGCCGGCTCGCCGGGCGCGGGCGTGGTGCGCCTGGGCGACATCGAGATCGACCTGGAACGACGGATCGTCACCCGGAATGGCGAGCTGGTGTCGCTGTCGCGAACAGAGTGGTTGCTGCTCCAGCACCTGGCCGCCAACGCGGGACGCGTCGTGCTCCACACCGAGCTCCTCACCAAGGTCTGGGGGCCCGAGTACCGCGACGACCTCCAGTACCTGCGGGTCTGGATCAGCCGGGTGCGCCGCAAGCTCGGCGCGGCGCCGGGCGAGCCGGGGCCGATCACCACCTTCCAGGGGATCGGGTACGTGCTCGACGTCGAGGGATCGCGGCAGATGACCGGCTCTCCGTCGGCCGAGGTGTCGCCCGCGCCGGCAGGAGCGACGGCGGCAGCCCGACAGGGAGCCGCCGACCAGGTGGTGGGTGCGGAGTCGGCGAGGTAGCTGGATCGCGCGCCGACCTTACCGACCCTGGGCGATCGGCCAGCCCTACCGGCCGGCCCGGACGCCCGTCTGGCGGGCCCGGTAGCCCAGCCGGGCCGAGATGGCCTCGGCCGTCCGGATCGTCTCCAGCGACAGCCGGCGCACGTTCTCGCGCCCGAACCGCGCGCTCGGGCCGACCACGCCGACGGCGGCGACGACCCGCCCGCGGGCGTCGCGAATCGGCGCGGCCACCGAGGCGATCCCCAGCTCGTGCTCGTGGATGGTCTCGGCCCAGCCTCGCGACCGGACCTTCGCGAGCTCCTCCTCGAGCCGTGCACGGTCGGTGATGGTGTGCTGCGTGAGGCCCGCGAGTTCGCGCCCCTCGAAGAGCGCCGAGCGCTCTGACAGCGACAGGTAGGCGAGCAGTGCCTTGCCGGCGCTGGTCGCGTGCGCCGGATGCCGGTAGCCGAGCCGGCTCACGAGCCGCAGCGTGGTGGGGGCCTCGCGCCGGTCGATGGCCACCACGTCGGACCCGTCCAGGACGGCGACGTGCACGCTCTCCCCGGTCCGGGCCAGCAGGTCGTCGATGGGGCCGACCGCCACCAGGTGCAGGTCCGCGCGTGATGGCGCCATCGCACCGAGCTCGTACAGGCGCAGCCCGATGCGGTACCGCCCGCGAGTCCCGCTGCGCTCGATGAGCCCCTCGGACACGAGCGCGGAAAGCAGGCGGTGCACGGTACTCTTGGCCAGGCCCAGCCGTTCGGCGAGCTCCGTGACGCCCACGTCGCGGTCGGCCGGCGTGAACGCGGCCAGGACCCGGGCCGCATTGCGCACGGAAGACAGCGTGCCGTCTCCCGACCGCGGCACCGGTGGAAGCTCTGGAGTCACCGGCCACTCCCCGCCGACATCCATGTTCCGCAGCGCGGAACAGCGCGCAGCGTGCGGTAGGGGTTGTCCCAAGGGCGCGTCTGCCGCGGCACATCGTCTCGCAAATCCATCGCACGTGCCCGTGATGCCACCCGGGACGCCGGACCGGTAGGATCGGCCCGTGGAACGCCGTGCAAGCCCCTGGCGCCGGCTCACGCGCCGAACGACCTACGAGAACCCCTGGCTGACCGTGTGGGAGGACGACGTGGTCCGCCCGGATGGCGAACACGGCATCTACGGGGTGGTGCACTTCATTCATCGCGCCCTCGGCGTCGTGCCGCTGGACGACGCCGAGGGCGTGCTCCTCGTGGGGCAGTGGCGGTATCCGCTCGACGCCTGGTCGTGGCCTGCAGCGGCTCGCGCTCGACCTGCTTCGCCCGCAGGCCTGATCCCGGGATCCGTCGCCGTGGTGACGGCGCGGCCTCTGGCACGTCATCGGGTTTTCGCGCTCGCGCGCCGTTGGGCTACACTGCGCCGATCAGCCGCGGATCGGTACCCGTGATCGACCCGCGGCTGTGGGTGGGAGATCGCAGCGCTCTCGAGGGCAGCGAACCGCGCGCCGGTGGGAGGCGCCACGCGCGGGTCCGCGCTGTCGGCATGGCTCGTGGTTGGGGTCGATCGAGAGGCGAGGTGCGGCAATGGGAAGCAGTACGCCTGCTCAGGGTGCCACCACCGGCGGCGCAGAGGGCGCCCAGGAGTACGCGGCCTTCAAGGTCGAGCAGCATGGCATCGACCTGATCCCCGACGCAGAGAGGAAGATGGCCCCGTCGGGGCTCTTCTGGCTCTGGGCGGGGGCGGTTTTCAACGTCGAGTTCTTCTTCTACGGGTTCCTGATCTCGTCTTTCGGCCTGTCCTTCGGGCAGGCCCTGCTCGCGATCGTGGTGGGCAACCTTTTCTATGCCTTCCTGGGGCTCGCCAGCCTGCAGGGTCCCGAGGTCGGGACCACCGCGTTCGTGATCAGTCGGGCTCCGTTCGGCCGGAGCGGCAACCGGCTGGTCGCTTTCTTCAACTGGTTCACCCAGGTGGGCTTCGAGATCGAAGGCGTCTTCCTGGTCGTCGCGACGGTCCTGTTCCTCTTCTCCCGCGCCGGGGACAGCCTGTCCACGACCGGGAAGATCGCCGTGGTGATCGTGGCCTCGGCCGTGCAGCTGCTGATGCCGTTCTTCGGCCACGCCACCATGACAAAGGTGCTGCGCTATCTGTCGTTCGTCTTCATCGTGCTGTTCGCCATCCTGGCGGCGCTGGTGATCGGCGATCACCCGCAGCTCTCGTTCCACGCAACGGCCTCGTGGGCCGACTGGACCACGGCCCTGGTGGTGATCATCTCGGTGGGTGGCCTCGGCTGGACCGAAAACGGCAACGACTACTCTCGGTACCTTCCCCGCACCACGCCCAGGTCGCGAACCTTCTGGGCCGCGGCCCTCGGCCCCGGCATCCCCTCCGTCCTCCTGGAGATC
>JAKAMV010000102.1 GCA_021812735.1 Chloroflexota bacterium
CGCCTCGTCGCCGCTCGCACCGGGCGCCGCAGCGACGGCATCGCTGCCAGCTCTTCCAGGGCTGCCTTCGCCGCCGCCCGTGTCGTGGGCGCCCTCCGACGCCCTCGGCTCGCCTCCGCCGATCTCCGGTGGAGGCGGCAGCGCCTCCCCGTCCGCCGGCGTGGTCGCACAGCGGATCCAGATCGACCGGCTCGGCATCGACCTGCCGATCATCGAGGGCGACGGGTATGAGGCGCCGATGTACAAGGCCGCCCACTACCCGGGGACCGGCTGGCCCCACGGGGGCGTCAACATCTACATCTACGCCCACGCCCAGCCGGGCATGTTCCTCGCGCTGTGGGGCGCCCAGGTGGGCGACATCGTGACGTTGCGGCTGGTGGACGGCACCACCGCCCAGTACCAGGTCACCCAGGTCCTGCCCAAGGTGGCCTGGGACGCCCTCCAGTACGCCGACCCCACGCCGCCGGAGCGGCTCACGCTCCAGACCTCCACCGGCTACACCGCCACGTCGCCACGGTTCGTCGTGCTCGCGGAGCCGATGGCGAGCGCAAGCGGCGTGCCGAGCGCCTCACCGGGCGCGACCGGGAGCACGGCGCCGTGACGCGGGGCGCAGGCCGAGGGGGCAGGGGAGACTCGGTGTGAGCACCGTGCTCGGCACCGTGCCGGTCCCGTCCACCGGGCAACGGCGCCACCGACACCATCGCCGCCGTCGGCGGGTCCTGGCGGTCGTCGGGTTCCTCGTCCTGGCCGCAGCGGCGCTCGGGGCGCTTCTCGCCGCCACGCGGTACCTGCCTGCGCTCGACGCGGCCCGAGCCGTCATGGCCGACAGCGACGCGGTCGTCGCCCAGCTCAAGACCGCTGGACTGGGCATCGGCCAGTCCGACGTGGACGCCCTCAACGCCAGGCTCGACGACGCCCGGCGCAACCTCGCCACCTTGGATGAGGTGCTCGCGCACGACCCGCTGGTCGCCCTCGCCCGGGCGCTGCCGCCCACCCGCGACGCGGTTGCGGGCGCGGACGGCGTGGCCGCGGCCGGGGACGCGCTGCTGCAGGCGGCCGACCACGCCAGTGCCCTGGCCGGCCGGTTCGTCGCCATCAAGGAGCAGGCGGCGGTCAGCGCCCAGGGCGCCTCCTCGCTGGCGGAGCTCGTCGCGCTCATGGCCACCAGCCGCGCCGACGTGGCCGCCATCGAGCAGGCGGTGGACCGCGCCGACGCCCTCCTCGCCGCCACCCCCGCGCACCTGCCCGCGCCCATCGGGGACATCCGCGACCGCCTCCTGGCCAAGGTGGGCCAGTACCGGCCGACGCTGGCGGAGTTCGCGCAGCTGCAGGGCGTGCTGCCGGACATGCTGGGCTGGAGCGCCCCCAAGCGGTACCTGGTCCTCACCCAGGACCCGGCCGAGCTCCGTCCCACCGGGGGCTTCATCGGCAGCTTCGGCATCATCGCCTTCGACCAGGGGCGGATCACCGAGCGCCACTTCCAGGACGTGTTCCTGCTGGACCTGCCCTGGACGTACCCGTTCGTGGTTCCGCCCGTACCGCTGGAGCGGTACCTGCTGGGACCCAAGCAGCCGTGGCAGCTGGCCGACGCCAACTGGTCGCCCGACTTCCCGACCAGCGCCCAGGAAGCGGTGGCGCTGTACAGGAACGAGGGCGGCCCGGGCAGCATTGACGGGGTCGTCGCGATCACGACCCAGACGATCGACCAGCTGCTCGCCGTGACCGGCCCGGTCACCGTGCCCGGCTACGGGGTGACCATCGCGAGCGGCGAGACCACCCTCAAGGTGCTGCAGAACACCCGGCGCGCCCAGAACGGCACCACGGCCAACCGCAAGGCCTTCCTGTCGGACTTCGCGGACACGCTGTTCGCCACGCTGTTCGCGATGCCGCCGGGCAAGTGGCTCGACTTGGCGGCCCACGGCGACGCCATGCGCAACGGCCGGCTCGTGCAGGCGTGGCTCGCCGACCCGGCCGCCGAGGCGGAGGTCGGGCAGCTCGGCTTCGACGGCGCCGTGCGCGCGGTCCAGGGCGACTACGTGTACCCGGTGGACAGCAACGTGGCGCCCGCGTCCAAGCTCAACGCCGTGACCACCCGGTCGCTTGACCTCTCGGTCACCATCGACGCTGTGGGCAACGCGGACGACGACCTCGGGATCACCTGGCAGAACGCCATCGAGACGCCCGCCGCCGCGCCGTACCGCGCACTGCCCGACGTGGGCCAGGCGCGCGAGCTGGGGATGTACTTCCGGCTGCTGGTGCCCGAGCGGAGCCGGATCCAGAAGGTGAGCGGGGGCACGCTGCAGGCGCTCACCGCCCCCGCGGACGTGGGCGACGAGGCGGGCCGAACGGTGTTCGCCAACTATCTGCGCATCCCGCCCGGCACCGCCCTGCTGCGGTACGACTGGATCAGCCCGTACGCCTCGGACCTGGGGCAGGACGGCGTGTTCACCTACTACCTGACCATCCAGAAGCAGCCCGGCCTGCTGCCCGGTCCGGTCTCCATCACCATCAACCTGCCCGACGGGGCCACCGTGCTGGACCAGAGCGCGGGCCTGACGCTCCACGGGCGCATCCTCAACGCCACGACGACGCTCGACCGCGACCTCACCGTCGCCGTCCGGTACCGTCTGCCGGGAGCCGCGCCGTGACCCCTCGCCAGTCCCGTCAGCCCCCGCCCGCCGCAGCCCGGTGCCTCGCGCCCGCGCCCACCAGCATGGAGGTTCACCGCTAATGGACACCCGACGGAGTCTCGGCGTCCTGCGCCGGTGGGCGTGGCTCCTGATCGCCGCGGTCCTGCTGGCCGGCGGAGCGGCGTTCCTGGTCAGCTCCGCCCTGCCCAAGACCTACGAGGCGAGCGTGACGCTCATGGTGGGCCAGTCCCTCCAGGCCACCAGCCCGGACTACAACGGGCTGCTCGCCAGCGCGCGGCTGTCGCAGACGTACGCGAACCTGGTGGACACCGAGCCGCTGCTCGCCAAGGTCATCGACCGCGAGCAGCTCAACATGACCACCGACCAGCTGGGCAAGGCGGTCAAGGCGGATGCGCCGTCGGACAGCAGCATGCTCACGATCACCGTGGACGACCCCGACCCGGCGCGCGTGGCCGCCATCGCCAACACCATCGCCGACGAGCTCATCGCCGAGTCGCCCGCGGTGAACGGGCGGAACTCGACGGTCCAGTCGTTCGTGGACAGCGACCTCGCCTCGGTCCAGCAGCAGATCGAGGACGCCCAGACCGAGGCCCAGCGCCTGTCGGCCCTGCAGGCCCCCGCGGCCGCCGACCAGGCCCGGCTCCAGACCCTGCAGGCGCAGCTGGTCAGCCTCCACAACACCTACAGCACGCTGCTCCAGTTCAGCTCCACCAGCGGCACCAGCCTGCTCACCGTGGTCAACCCGGCAGTGCAGCCCACCGCGCCGTCCAGCCCTCGCGTGCTGCTCAACACCGCCCTGGCGGCCATGGTGGGCCTGCTGCTCGCCGTGGGCGCCGCGTTCCTGATCGAGTACCTGGACGACACGCTCAAGAGCGCCGACGACGTAGAGGCCGCGGTGGACCTGCCCACGCTGGGCGCGATCATCCGGATGAAGGGCGACGACAAGCGCGCCCCGATGTACCGGCTGGCCGCCATCCTGTACCCGCGGTCGCCGGCCGCCGAGGGGTACCGCACGCTGCGCACCAACATCGAGTTCGCGTCCCTGGACGCACCGGTCCGGACCATCCTGGTGACGTCCGCCATCCCGGGCGAGGGCAAGACCACCACCGCCGCGAACCTCGCCGCGGTGTTCGCCCAGGCGGGCCAGTCCGCGATCCTGGTGGACTGCGACCTGCGCAAGCCCGGCGTCCACCAGATCTTCGGCCTGCAGAACTCGGTGGGCCTCTCGACGCTGCTCCGCAACGAGGGCATGGCCGTCGACGAGGTGGCCCAGGCCACGGAGCAGGAGCACCTGCGGGTGGTGACCACGGGTCAGCTCCCGCCGAACCCGGCCGAGCTCATCCGCTCGGGCCGCATGCGGGCCACCCTCGCCCTGCTCGCGGCCAGCGCGGACTTCGTGGTCGTGGACAGTCCGCCGCTCCAGGCCGTCACGGACGCCGCCATCCTGTCCTCGCTCGTGGACGGGACCGTGCTCGTGGTGGACGCCGGGCGGACCCGCAGCGGCGCCGTCCGGAGCGGTCGCGAGGCGCTGGCCAAGGTGGGCGCCCGGGTCCTGGGCGTGACGCTCAACCGGCTGACCGAGTCGATGTCCGGCGACTACTACTACTACGACTACTACGGCGGCTACGGGGCGGACGGCAAGGACCAGGACGGCAAGACGGGGCGCGGCGAGGCGGCCCCCGCGGCGAAGGCCGAGCGGGCGTGACAGCGGCGGGGGCGGGCGGCCGCCGGGTCCTGCTGGTCGGCATCAACTACCGGCCGGAGCTCACCGCGGTGGGGCCCTACACGGCGGGGCTGGCCGAGCACCTGGCGCGGCGTGGCGACGAGGTGACCGTGGTCACGGGGCTGCCGCACTACCCTGCGTGGCGCATCGCCCCCGGCACACCGCGCCGACTGTGGAGCCGCACCCAGCTCGAGGGCGTGACGGTGGTGCGCTCCGCCCACTACGTGCCCGCCCGGCAGTCCGCGGTCCGCCGGGCCGCCTACGAGGGCACCTTCGGGCTCACCGGCCTCGTCGCCGGCCTGGCCCTGCCCGCTCCGGACGCGGTGGTGGGCGTGGTGCCCAGCCTCTCGGGCGGGGTGCTCGCCCGGGTGCTCGCCGCGCGGTTCGGCCGCCCGTACGGCCTGCTGTTCCAGGACCTGATGGGCCCGGCGGCGTCGGAGTCCGGCGTGCCCGGCGGCGGGGCCGTCGCTCGCGCCGTGGGCGCCGTCGAGCGCTGGGCGGTGGACGGCGCGAGCGCGGTGGCGGTGGTGGCCACGGCGTTCATCCCCTACCTGCGGCGAGCGGGCATCCCGGAGCGGCGGATCCACCACGTCCCCAACTGGAGCCGGGCACTCGCGCCGACCCTGGCGGCGGACGAGGTGCGGGCCCGCTTCGGCTGGACCGACGGGCGCCAGGTGGTGCTCCACGCCGGCAACATCGGCTTCAAGCAGGGCCTCGAGCAGGTGGTGGGCGCGGCCCGACGGGCCGCCGCGAGCGGCGAACCGGTGCGCTTCGTGCTGTCTGGGGGCGGCAACCGGGCGGAGGCGGTCCGCGAGCTGGCGGCGGGCCTGCCGAACGTGGACTTCCTGGGCGTCCAGCCGGACGGGGTGCACGCCAGCCTCATGGCGGCCGCCGACGTCCTGCTGCTCTCGGAGCGGGCCACCCAGCTGGACATGTCGCTGCCGAGCAAGCTCACCTCCTACTTCGCGAGCGGCCGGCCGATCCTGGCGGCCGTGCCGCCGGGCGGGCCAACGGCGGGGGAGGTGGCGCGGTCCGGAGCCGGCCTGGCGGTCCCGGCAGGGGACGGGGACGGCCTGCTCGCCGCGCTGCGCACGCTGCGGGAGGACCTCCGCCTGGCGGCGCGGCTCGGGGCCAACGGCACCGCGTATGCGGTCGGCACAACCTCGGCCGCGACGTGCCTCGAGCGGGCGGCGGCGTTCGTGGACGCCGTGGCGGGCGCGGACCGGACGCCGATGGAGGCCGCGGCATGAGTACGCCCGACGGGCGCAAGGTCGCCCTGGTCACCGGCATCACGGGCCAGGACGGCTCGTACCTGGCCGAGCTCCTGCTGGACAAGGGCTACGAAGTCCACGGCCTGATCCGACGCAGCAGCTCGTTCAACACGGGCCGGATCGACCATCTCTATCGCGATCCGCACGAGGCGCAGACGCGGCTCTTGCTCCACTACGCGGACCTCACCGACTCCTCCAGCCTCATTGGCCACCTCCACCGGATCAAGCCGGCCGAGGTCTACAACCTGGGCGCCCAGAGCCACGTCAAGGTCAGCTTCGAGATGCCCGAGTTCACCGCCGAGACGGCGGGGATGGGGACCCTCCGGATGCTCGAGGCGGTCCGCACGGCGGATTGGCCGATCCGCTTCTACCAGGCCGGCAGCTCCGAGATGTACGGCAGGGTCCTGGAGTCACCCCAGCGGGAGACGACCCCCTTCAACCCGCGCAGCCCGTACGGGATCGCCAAAGTCTTCGCCCATTTCGTGGTCGTGGACTACCGCGAGGCCTACGGGCTCCACGCCTCCAACGGGATCCTGTTCAACCACGAGAGCCCCCGCCGCGGCGGCACGTTCGTGACCCGCAAGGTGACCCAGGGCGTGGCCGCCATCCTCAAGGGCGAGCAGACGCACCTGTACCTGGGCAACCTCGAGGCCAGGCGCGACTGGGGGTACGCCAAGGAGTACGTGGAGGCGATGTGGCTCATGCTCCAGCAGCCGGAGCCCGACGACTACGTCATCGCAACGGGCGAGATGCACTCCGTGCGCGAGCTGTGCCAGGTGGCCTTCGCGCTGGTGGACCTGGACTGGGAGCGATACGTTCGCGTCGATGAGCGCTACTTCCGCCCCACGGAGGTGGAGGAGCTCCGCGGCGACGCCTCGAAGGCGAAGCGCGTGCTTGCGTGGGAGGCCCGCACGACATTCCGGGATCTCGTCCGCCTGATGCTGGAACACGACCTGGCAGACGCGGGCGTTGGAGTGGAGCTAACGTGAGGCGCGCAGCGGTTGCGATGGGCGATCGTCTGCCCAAGTGGATCGCCCGTCGGCTCAGATCATCATCACGGGTGACCACCGCGCTTCGGCCCGTTGTCAATCGCCTGGTGCCAGAGCGGCCGACGGTTGTCACCGTGGTCTCGGGCCGCGCTGCGGGACTGCGACTGGAAATCCTGCCGCGGAGCGAGAAGTACTACTGGCTGGGGACGTACGAGCCAGAGGTTCTGGACGCTCTCTGCGCAGCCCTGCGGCCGGGTTCGGTGTTCTGGGATGTCGGAGCACACGTCGGATACCTGAGCGCGGTCGCCTCTCGACTGGTCGGCCCAACGGGGGAGATTGTTGCGTTCGAGCCGAACCCGAGCAACCTCGGGCGTCTGCGGCGGACCATCGAGCTGAACGGCCTCGAGAACGTACGGGTGAGACCGGTCGCGATCTCGGATGGCCCCGCCGAACTCCGCTTTCTGCTCCACGCCTCATCAAGCATGGGCCACGTCGCCGACCCGGCCCAAGACGGCGAGACCATCGTTGTGGAAGCAAGTTCGCTCGATCATGAGGCGGCCACGTCTCGGACGCCGGACCTCGTCAAGATCGACGTGGAAGGACATGAGCCATCGGTCATCGCGGGTGCCGCGGAGCTCTGTCGCAACCGGCCGCCAACGCTCGTGATCGAGGTGCTCAGTGAACAGCATCGGCATGGGGTGGTTGCCATGCCTCCCGGCTTTAGCTTCCGAATGCTCGACCGGACCAACATGTTGGCGATCCCCCCTGCGGTGGGGGACGGTCGACGCACGCGGTTGGACGGAGGTCTAGGCCGATGATTAACTTCTGGCGTGGCCGCCGCGTGATGGTGACGGGCGGCGGCGGGTTCCTCGGCCGGGCGGTGGTGCGCCGGCTCGAGGCCGCGGGTGCCGATCAGGTCTTCGTGCCCCGCTCCCGCGACTATGACCTGCGGACCAAGGACGATATCGACAGGGCCCTGGCGCACGGGCGGCCGCAGCTGGTGATCCACCTGGCGGCGGTCGTCGGCGGGATCGGGGCGAACCGGGAGAACCCCGGCCGGTTCTTCTACGAGAACGCGATCATGGGCATCCAGCTCATGGAGCAGGCGCGCCTCGCCGGGGTGGAGAAGTTCGTCACCATCGGCACCGTCTGCGCGTACCCCAAGTTCACGCCGGTGCCGTTCAGGGAGGACGACCTCTGGAACGGCTACCCGGAGGAGACCAACGCCCCCTACGGCCTCGCCAAGCGGATGCTGCTGGTCCAGGGGCAGGCGTACCGGGCGCAGTACGGCTTCAACGTCATCTACCTGCTGCCGGTGAACCTGTACGGCCCTGGCGACAACTTCGACCCGCGCAGCTCCCACGTGATCCCGGCGCTGATCAAGAAGTGCGTGGACGCCCGCGAGAGCGGCTCAGACCACATCGACGTCTGGGGGACGGGTACTGCCTCCCGGGAGTTCCTCTATGTGGACGACGCCGCGGAGGGCATCGTCCTCGCGGCCGGGAAGTACGACGGCCCGGAGCCGGTAAACCTCGGCACCGGCCAGGAGATCACGATCCGCGAGCTCTTGGAGCTGGTCGCCGAGGTGACGGGCTTCAAGGGCGAGATCCGCTGGGATGCGAGCAAACCCGACGGCCAGCCGCGACGCGCACTGGATACCACCCGTGCCCGCGATTGGTTCGGGTTCATGGCCCAGACGCCATGGGAGGAAGGGCTGCGAGCGACGATCGACTGGTACGAGTCGAAACGCGGGGTTGTTTCGTGACAGAGGTCGCCCCTGTTCTCGGCACTGAGCAGGCGGCTCATGACCCCCGCGCCAGCGGCGCGGCCGGCCGGATCGTGCGCGGACTGGCCGCGAATATCGGGGGGATGGGAGTCACGCTGGTCATCCAGCTCGTCAGCGTTCCCGTGTTCCTTGCCGCCTGGGGCGTGTCCACGTATGGGGAATGGCTCGTCCTCAGTGCGGTCCCGACCTACGTGGCACTCAGCGACCTGAGCTTCTCTTCCGTCGCGGGTAACTCGATGGTCATGCTTGAGGCGGCGGGCAAGCGCACGGACGCGGTCATTCTCGGTCGCCGCCTCTGGTCCATCGTCACCGCGATGACTGGAATCGCCGTGCTGGCGGCGGTCGCAGTCGCGCTCGTCTTCGGTGGAGCATTCGGCAGCGGAGCAGCGATCCCGGCGTCCGAGGCCCAGATCGTTCTCGTCGCGCTGTTCCTGCAGGTTGCCGTTGGCAACCAGTACGGAGTGCTCGATGCATGGTACCGAGCCGGAGGACGCTACCCGCTCAGTACCGCCCTTCGGCAGCTTGGGCGGCTCCTCGAGTTCGGAGCCCTCTTGGGTACGGTGCTCCTCGGGGGACGACCGAGCGCTGCCGCTATCGCGTTCCTCGTTGCCAGCGCCGCTGGATTCGGGGTGTCGTGGGCCGTGCTGCGGCGCTCTGTTCCGTGGTCCACATTCCGGCCGGAGCGTCCCCGCCTCCAGACGTTCCGCGAGCTGTTGGCGCCAGGGCTGGCATACATGGCGTTACCGATTGGAAACGCCTTATCTGTACAGGGTCTGACGATCGTTGTCGGGACCACCCTGGGTGCTGCCGCTTTGGTGATTTTCTCAACGACACGCACCGTCACGCGCGTCGCTCTGCAACTGATTGGCGCGATCAACAACTCGATCTGGTCCGAACTCTCGCGATCCGTCGGCGGCGGTCATCTCGATGAGGCCCGAGCAATCCTTCGACACTCCGTTCAACTCGCCCTGGCGGGCTCGTTGTCGCTTGTGCTCGGCCTGGCGTTCTACGGAGGTGTGATCATCCGATGGTGGACGCACGGGCTGGTTGATCCACCAGCGCAATTGCTAGTCGTCCTTCTCCTCGTTGTCGTCGCCAATTCCACGTGGTACACGCTATCCGCAGTACTTGGCGCGACAAACCGGCTCAAGCGCCTCGCCATCGTCTACCTGGCGGGCACGATCGTGGCCTTGGTGGGCGCCGCGGTCCTTGGTTCGGCACTCGGCCTCGCAGGACCGGCGATGGCGCTCCTCGCGATCGACATTGCGATGGTCGCCTACGTGCTTCCGACCTCGCTCCGGGTCGTGGATGACTCCCCGATTCGGTTCTTACGCGCCGTGCTCGATATTCGTGCGACGGTCCGTTCGGTGGTCTCGAGCGTAAGGTCCGCGGCGTGAGCGGCGAGAGACCCAACGCCGGCATGGACCTGCCGGTTGGAAAGCTGATCCGGGCACTTGCGCGCCTCAGCGTCGTGAGGCTCAGCGCGGCCGCAATGGGAGCACGGCTCCATGCGCTCACTGATCGCGGCAGTCGGTCCGTCCGATGATGGGCAGTACGCGGGCCGAAGGAGGCGACCGCAACTTGAGTGTCCGTCGGTTTCGTGCCGCCTACAGACGCGATGTGGCGCGCTTTCTGGGCATCAGCCGAATGCCGCCCCTCGGGCGCTTCCTGTGGGTCGCCATAACGCAGCCCGGCATCCAAGCCATGACCATCTATCGCACGCAGGCGGCAATCGAGGCGACGAAGTCTCGGCGTCTGGCGTGGCTGCTGTACCGGTTGAATCTTCTCGTGACTGGAGCTGAGTTCGGTCCCGGGTGCGTCGCAGGTCCGGGACTCGTGATGCACCACCCGGTCGGCGTGATCGTTGGCAGTGACGTCACCTTGGGCCGGGACTGCACGCTTCTATCTCGCGTCACGCTGGGTACTCGAAGCGTCACCTCAGAGGGCGCAGGTGTGCCTATGCCTAGGGTAGGTGACCGCGTGGTGATAGGCACTGGCGCCGTTGTCATCGGGGGAGTCCATATTGGCGATGGTGCGCGTATCGGCGCAAACGCTGTCGTGCTACGCGATGTGCCGCCCGGCATGGCCGCCGTTGGGGTTCCGGCGCGGAATGTCGCCTCGCCACAATGAGACTGTTCGGTTCACGCATTCTCCGGCAACGACCGACGGGCTGATCACAATGCCAACCATGACCCCGTTGACTTCGCCACGCGATTCGGGGCGGGCTCCGCAACGACTATCGGCCGATGAGAGCAGCGCTGCCGCACCCGAGCTGCCGAAGTCCACGCGGGAACAATCCCGCGAGATGCCACCCACGCTTGTTCTCCCGCCGCGGATCCTGATCACCAACGGCTTCAATCGCTTCTTCTTGGCGAACCTCGCCGCGGGGCTCCGCAAGCGCGGCTGGGACGTCGAGCTCCTCACGGGAGCCTATCCCGTTGGCTCTGCAGCCGCCATCCTGCGGAACGTTCCGATCCGATGGTTGTATCTGCTCGGCCGGCTCCAGGATCGGCAAGTTGGGATCGAGCCGGACAGAGTACACGCCGACTTCGCGTCCGAACTCGTTGAGAGGACGGGCCAGATCCTAGGGTCGAAAGGGGCCGCGAGACTGGGGGCGGCACTCGACGTGGCGGGGTTTCGTCTCGCAGGCCTCCGGGCCGCGCGCACGGTCCGGAAGGCGAGCCATCTCACTGCCTACCACTTCAGATCTGGCTTTGGTCTCGAGTCGCTGGAGGCGGCCCGCCGCCGCGGGATCCCAACGATCTGCGACCACTCGATCGTGCATCCGGCGACGCTGGAGCCGCTCACGCAGAACGGAGGACGACTCCCGGCGGGTTGGAGCCCGGCCAAGCCACGCGGAATCTGGCGCCTGGTGCTGCGCGACATCGAGAGAGCGGACTGGATCGTCGTCAACTCCGACTTCGTGCGCGAGACATTCGAGTGGGCTGGCTTCGACACGACCCGAGTGAAGGTCATCTACGCGGGCGTCGAAGCCGAGTTCGTGGATTCCGTACCGGAGCGGGACGCCGAGACGGACGAGGGACCTCTGCACCTGCTGTTTGCAGGCGAGATCGGCCAACGGAAGGGAGCTGACGTTCTCTTCCGCGCACTATCGACGCTGAAGGGCGTCGACTGGAAGCTGGATCTCATCGGGGCAATCACGCCGGCCATTGCCGATGGCTGGTCGAAGTTCCTGAGCGATCCCCGCGTAACATGGCACGGCACGGTGCGGATCCGGCAACTCGCGGTCCTCATGAGCCGGGCCGAGGTGTTCGTGTTCCCGTCTCTGGCGGAGGGGTCGGCGCGCGTAGTGGCGATGGCGATGGCAGCCGGGTGTTATGTGGTCACCACGCCCAACAGCGGGTCGGTCGTACGGGATGGCTTCCACGGGCGGTTGGTGCCTCCGGGCGACCACGACGCCCTGGTGACGACACTAATGGAGGTCGCCGTCCAGCGGCGGATACTTCCGCTTGTCGGTCGCGCGAACGCCGACCTGATCAGACGCGAATACCTAGTAGAGCATTACACTGACCGCGTCATCTCCTTCTACCACGAGATCCTCGACCCGATCCACGGACGCCGGCCCTGAGGGGTTGAAGCGTGCCCTTTGACGTGATCGGAAGTGGCATGCTCGCTCGGGCATTTGCCTCCGCCGCGGAGACGGGTCCCGATGCCATCATCTGTGCGTCCGGAGTAGCGGACTCGCAGTCCTCCGACGTGTTCGCGTTCCGGCGCGAACAGGCGTTGTTGAACGACCTCACGCGGCGCGCACGCGAGCGGCGCGCGGTCCTCGTCTACTTCTCAGGCGCCCCCGTCTACGGACGTGTGAGCGGTCTCCGCGTCGAAACCGCAGAAGCGACTCCAGAGACGCCGTATGGCCGCCACAAGCTCGAGTGCGAGAAGCTGGTCGCGGATGGCGGGGCTCGGTACCTCGTGCTTCGTCTCCCGAATGTCGTGGGGCCGAGCGGCCACCCACGCCAACTCATTCCGTCGCTGGTCGCCCAGACCCTCAACGGATCCATCGTCACGAGGACCGACGCCACCCGCGATCTATTCGACGTCGACGATCTCGTGGCCATCGTCGCCGCGCTTCTTCGCCGTGGCGTCTGCAACAGCACCCTGAACGTTGCTTCGGGAATCTCGACGCCCGTACTTCGATTGGTCGAAGTGATAGCGGAGACTCTCGGTGCTTCTCCGTCGGTCCTGTCGGTTGAAGGGGGAGACAGTCAGGAGTTCTCCACAGCCAAGGTTTGCGGGCTTCTTCCGGAATATCCCCGCTTCGAGCCCGACTACCCGGTCAACGTCCTGAGCCGCCGGGTCCCCGAAATAGCGCGAGCCCTCATGGATGGGGCGATACGTTGAACCGAACCGCATCAGGTACTTGGAACCGTGATCGCCTGAGGACCTCCAGGCTTGCGGCGCAGGCGACACGCGTGAGCACCACAGCTCTGGACATCTGGGCGTTCCTGCTGCCAGCCATATCCTTTGTCCAGGTCACCGTGGTCGGGCAGCTGATCGTCAGCGAGGTTCTCGCGGCCGTGATGCTCCCCTGGTTGTGGGGAGCCAAGGATCGCCTCCGCATGCCACGCTGGTTCCTGCTGCTGTGGGGTGGTTGGCTCGTCTCCCAGATCGCCACTGACCTCGTGATGGGCAGCGGCTTCGCGGACTACAGTCGGGGATGGGCGGCCATCCTGTTCACGCTAACCGACTTCGCGGCCATCCTTGTCCTCGTCTCCACACCGCGGCGAGCCCGTCTCTTCGCCCTTGGGTTAGCCGCCAGCGGTGTCCTGGGTTACTTCATCGCTCCCAACATCTTTGCTGCGGGCGATCCGTGGAAGTGGGCTTTTGCACTCCCGATCGGCTTTGCCCTGGCCGCGGCTATGTCGGGATCGATCGGTACTCGAATGCCGCTCGTGCCGATCGGTGCGTTCGCGGCGTTCGGTGCCCTCAACCTGCTTCTCGGATTCCGGAGCCTCGGCGGCGTGGCTCTCATGGTCTCCGTGTACCTCCTCCTCAATGCCCTCGTCGGCTGGCGGCAAGCACGTGCGCGTCCTTCGATCCGAACGGCGATTGTCGGGCTGCTCTTTTGCATGGTCGCGGCCTTCGGCGTCTCGCAGGGCTACGACGCCGCCGCCGCCGGGGGTCTGCTGGGAGCTGGTGCCCAGGCGAAATACCTCGCGCAGTCCGGCTCGCTGGGGGTCCTGGTTGGCGGCCGGCCTGAGATACTCGTGTCCACCCAGGCGATCATCGACTCGCCGATCCTCGGCCACGGATCGTGGGCGAAGGACTTCAAGTACGTGGACCTCCTCGCGACGCGTCTGGACTCCCTGGGCTATGAGATCGGGGCTGGACCAAGCGACGTGGGTTTGATCCCGGCGCACTCGTATCTCTTGGGCTCCTGGGTGTGGGCCGGGTTCCTCGGTGGCGTATTCTGGGTCGTCATTCTGCTGCTTGCTGGCTGGCTGTTGGTGAACCTCTATGCGGTCCGTCTGAGTCTGGTGCCGCTCCTCGTCTTCTCCACGGCGCTGCTCCTCTGGAACATCGTGTTCTCGCCGTATGGCAGTAGCTCTCGGCCTCTCGCCGCGTATGGCATCGCGCTCGGCCTTCTCGGAATCCGGTTGCTGCGGCGGAACGAGGAGGCTGAGATCGTCGCACTGCTGCCTCCAAGAGGAGCCCAAGAGGCGTGATCTCCGTCGTTACGATCTCGATGAATCAGGGCCAATTTC
The DNA here is from genome assembly GCA_021812735.1 of Chloroflexota bacterium. The sequence continues at coordinate 14,147 of JAKAMV010000102.1, forward strand.
TTCAGTATGCCGTCGATTCGGTGTTGTCCCAGCAGGGCACTGATCTCGAGTACGTCGTCGTTGACGCAGGGTCCACCGACAGGAGCCGCGAGTACCTTAAATCGTTGCTCGATCCACGTCTCAGGCTGATATTCGAGGCCGATGGCGGGCCTGCCGACGGTCTGAACAAGGGAGTCCGATCAACCAAGGGGGATGTGGTCGGCTATCTCAACGCCGATGACGTCTATCTCGCAGGTGCTCTCCAGGCCGTGGTCGACATCTTTGACCAGGAGCCGGACATCGACGTCGTGTACGGCGACGGCTGGATCATTGATGGGGAAGGTCGGGCGCTACGCCATTTCGAGTCCACGCCCTGGGGGCTCCGGCGCTATCTGCGCGGCGGTGTGAATGTCCTCCAGCAGTCCACGTTCTTCCGCCGGAGTGTCTTTGACCGCACTGCCGGATTCAATACGAGCAATGCCACATGCTGGGACGGCGAGCTTCTCGTAGACTTGGCGTTGGCTGGAGCGCGATTCCGCCACGTGCGAGCAGATTGGTCCGCGTTTAGGCTTCACCCCGACGGAATCTCCGGCTCCGGTCGCCTCGAAATGCGATACCGGGAGGACCGGCAACGTTTCGTCGCCAGAGTGATGGGTCGCGAGTCGGGAGTCCTGGACGCAGCACTGGGGTATGCAGCGCGCGGCGCGAAAATCTTGCGGTCGCCCGGCTACGCGTCGCGCCGGCTTCTCGCGAGGCCACCGCTCGGGCTGCAACTTACGCGCCATCAGCAGGGCTACATTCTGCAGTCTGGTTTCCCGGAATGAGAGTCGCCGTCTTCTGGACTCGCCTGAGCGGCTACCTGAATGCCTGCCTCAAGGAGCTTGCCTCGAGACCAGGTGTCGAGCTGCTGGTAGCCCACGAGACCGCCGACAATGATGCACCGTTCGACGCCAGCCAGTTCTCGTGGATAGAGTCAGGGTCCCGGTTCGAATACGCTGTCCGCCCCGACCGCTACGCCCTTCTCGAACAGACTCGCCGTTTCGCGCCGGATGTACTCTTGGTCAACTCTTGGCACATCGGCGAATTCCGCCACATACTCCAACATCTACGGCCACTGCCTCTCAGGGTTCTCTGCATGGACAACCAGTGGCGCGGCACGTGGAAGCAGCGCCTTGGTGTCATTGGCTCGCCGTGGTACGTCCGCCGCCTGTACGACGCTGCGTTCCTCCCCGGCGAACGTCAGGCGTGCTTCGCTCGTCGTCTGGGATTCTCGGATGATCGGATCTGGCAGGGCCTCCTGTGCCCTGACGCCGCGACGTTTGTCACGGAGGCGGGGAAGCCCGTGTCGCTGCTCCCGCGTGTCTTCGGCTACCTCGGTCGGCTCTGTCCCGAAAAGGGGATCCAAGACCTTCTTCGAGCGTATGAGATCTACCGGGCATCCACGTCTGATCCATGGGACCTTCGTATCGCGGGTGCGGGGCCGCTCGGTCCAGAACTGGATCGACATCACGCCGTGATTCGCTCGGGCTTTGTCCAGCCAGCGGAGTCGGGTGCGTGGATGAGGGGGATCGGGTGCCTCGTCGTTCCCAGCCGGTTCGAGCCGTGGGGCGTCGTGGTTTCCGAGGGCGCATCGGCGGGACTCCCGATCATCGCGACGAACGCGTGCGGTGCCGTGCCACACCTCGTCCACGATTTCGCTAACGGGCGCGTTGCACGCACTGGCGATGTCCGATCGCTCGCCAGCTGCATGGCATACGTCGCGAGCTTGTCGGATGACGAGCGTCTGGCGATGGGTCAGGTAAGCCGTGGGCTGGCGAATCCCTACGCGCCCGCCCGATGGGCTGATACCGTCCTCGCTCGGTCCGCTGAGTTGCTGGCGGACCAGGTGATGAGATGAGGGTGCTGCGCGTCATCGATTGTCTGGATCCGCGCGTGGGCGGCCCGGCGGTGGCTGCCCTCAACAGCGCGATCTCCGCCGCACGAGCGGGCGTCCGGTGCGATATCGCAGTCCTAGTCAGACCTGGCGACACCGAAGCGCCCTGGTGGCACGAGACTGTGCAGCGCTGCCGCAACGAGGGAATCGCGCTGTCCGGTTTCCCGGTGCTCGCACCGAGTCTTTCGCCGCGTCACTACGACCCTAGCGCCGCGCTTGTGCGATGGCTTCTCCGCGGTGGTCGAAGACGATACGACATCGTGCACGCTGACTCTCCGTGGACGGGGGCTTGTGCGCTTGCATCCGCCATAGCAGCGGTCGGCGCTACGCGGCTCGTGATCACGCCGAACGAGGTCTTCACGCCGTTCGACTTGTCGCGGAGCGGGATCGGCATCCGGATGGCGAAGCGCGCCGGTGTGCGAATATACGGTCGCGCCGCTGACCTAATCGTCTGTTCGTCTCCGCTTGAGATGCGGGACACGCAATCGGCCGGTCTTCCCACGGAGAAGGTCACGTGGATCTACCACCCGGTCGTCGACGAACGGGTGTCCATGACGTCGCCTCAACGGCCGGATCGAGGGCCGAACGAGCTGAGAGTGGGATACCTTGGCCGACTCCACCCCAAGAAGAACGTTGCGATGTTGATCGATGCGGTGGGACGGCTTGACAGTCGGGTCTCGCTCGTGATCGCCGGTCGCGGCGACGCGACGCTTGAGAATGAGCTCCGCCGCCAAGCGGAGCGGCTTCTGCCGGGCCGAGCCGATTTCGTCGGTTGGGTCTTCAGCGATGACAAGGTCGGATTCCTTACGGGCGTAGATATCCTCGTCATGCCGTCCGAGTACGAGTGCTTTGGCGTAGCCGCGATCGAGGCGCTGGCTGCCGGAACGCCCGTCATCGTGAGCGACCGCGTCGGCGTCGCCGACATCGTACGAGCGCGTCGCGCTGGTCAGGTGGCATCGGCTACTGTGGAATCGATCACCGAGGCGCTCCGAAGGTACCTGGATGATCCCGAGGCTCGGCACGCCGATGCCACTCGTGCGAGGCCGGCGGCAATCTCAGACGCCTCCTTCGCAGCGCACGGTGCGCGACTCGCGAGTGAGTACGCCCAAGTTCTCACAACGCGGAGCGCGCATTGAGCACCATCGTCACGATCATCCGGACGCTCGACGAAGAGTTGCACATCGAGCGCTGCGTGCGTTCGGCGATTCCGCTTGGCCCTGTATTCGTGGTGGACTGTGGCAGCACAGACAGAACGGTGGAGATTGCGCGCGAGGCTGGTGCCACCGTCGTGTTCCATGCATGGGAGGGTTACGCCGGGCAGTTCAACTGGGCGATCGACCATGTGCCGGTTGATTGCACTTGGCTTCTCTTTCTGGGCGCCGACGAGTTCCTGACGCCGGCGCTCTGTGACGAGCTGACAAGGGCGGCCTCACGGCCCGAGGTCGACGGTTACCTGCTCACCAGTGAGAACATCTTCATGGGGAGGACCATGAAGCATGCCTACTGGCACCCGCGCCTCGTCCGGATGTTTCGCCGGGGGCGGGGGAGGTGGGAGGAGCGCTCTGTCCATGAGTACGCGAACGTCGATGGACGGGTCGACGTCATCAAGCACGTCCTGCCGCACGAGAATCTGAAGGGCATCGACACATTCTTGGAGCGACACGTTCACTACGCGCGTCTCGAGGCCGGCGAGATGGATCGAGCAGCCATGCTCCGTACGGGCCGCATTCGGGTCAGCGACCTTCTGGGCGGTCCGGCAACTCGCCGACGAGCGCTCAAGACCAAGGTCTGGTATCGACTACCCGCGCGTCCGGCGATCCGCTTCCTGTGGAACTACCTAATCCGCGGCGGGTTCCTG
>JAKAMV010000103.1 GCA_021812735.1 Chloroflexota bacterium
TGGGCTACGCGAACCAGCTGATCGGGGGAGGCGACGGCCGCGGCCGGGCGCGGGCGCTGGCCGCCGCCGGGGCGGCGGGGGTCATCGTCGCCGACCTCACCCCGGACGAGGGCGCCCCGTTCGAGGCGGTCGCCGCCGAAGCCGGGATCGCGGTGGTGTACCTGGTCGCCCCGACGACCGCGCCCGATCGGCGGGCGATGGTGGCTGCCCGCTCGGGCGGCTTCCTGTACTGCGTGTCGCTGGTGGGCGTGACGGGGGCGCGGACGTCGCTCCCGCCCACGCTCGCGAAGCTGGTGCGCGACGTCAAGGCCGTCTCGCCGGTCCCGGTCGCGGTGGGGTTCGGGGTCTCGCGCCCCGCCCACGTCCGCGCCATCGTTCGGGCCGGCGCGGACGGCGTGATCACGGCGTCGGCGCTCGTCGACGCCCTCGGGCCGGACGGCCGCGACGTCGGGGCGCTCGCGGGACTCGTCAGGCGGCTGCGGGCGGCGACCGCGAAGTAGGGGCGCGCGCTCGGTCTCGCGGCCTTCCGAGCCATACTCCCACCATGACCGTCCTCCGCGTCTTCGTCGAGACCACCCCCAAGAGGGCCTTCGCGTCCGCGCTCGACTGGCCCGGCCTCGCTCGCGGCGGACGCGACGAGGCCGCGGCGCTCATCGCGCTGGCGGCCGCGATGCCCCGCTACGCCCCGGTCGCGGAGGCCGCGGGCGAGACCTTCGACCCGACGGCCGGCCTCGAGGTGGTCGAACGCGCGGGGGGCGACGCGTCCACTGCGTTCGGCGTGCCCGCGATCGTCGCCCGGGCTGACCGCGCCCCGTCCGACGCGCTCGAGGCGCAGCGGCTGGCCGCCCTCGTGGACGCGGCGTGGCGGACCCTCGACGCGGCGGCCACGGCCGCCCCCGAGGTGCTGCGCAAGGGTCCCCGCGGCGGCGGTCGTGACCGAACCAAGATCGTCGACCACGTCAACGCGGCCGACGCCGCCTACGCCTCGGTGCTGGGCCGTCGGCACCGGCCCGTGGACCGCGGGTCCGTGGCGGCGATGCGGGCCGACGTCCTGCTGGTCCTGCGCGATCCATCCGACGGGAGCCCGATCGCCGGCAGGCGATGGCCGCCGCGCTATGCCGCCCGGCGGATCGCGTGGCACGCGCTCGATCACGCATGGGAGATGGAGGACCGCACCGAGTCTAGTGCGGCAGGAACCGTTGTTCTTGGTGGCATCCCTTGATCCGTAGGCGACGCGACGTGACGAGGCAGAGGCTGCGGGAGGCAACCTCGCTCACGGCCGTGAGCACCTTTCGAGGGCATGCGCAGCCGCTGTTCGACCCTTCTGCTCTGACCGCGGCTTCCTTGTTGGCAGCCTGGTGCCGTTGGGCTACTGCCCGGCGCCGGCGGCACTCGCGGCGGCCGTGGCGACCGTCTGGAGGGCCGAGCTGAACGGCATGCCGCGCAGCGTCGAGATCCAGGCCCCTGGCGCCTCTGCCGGAAGCCACGACACCCCGGCGTTGTCACGGACGATCCCCTGGAGGCTCGCGACCTGGTAGACGCTCGGGTCGTACCGCTGCGGGGCACTGGCGTCGTACCGCGACCAGTACTTGACCATGTTGTGGAGGAAGAGGACGCCCCGTTCCTGGGGCAGCGATGCCGCCCGCTGGGCGACCACGTCGAGGTACGGGTTGCTGCCCCCCGCGGAATCGACCCCGAGGAAGACGGCCACGGGGATCGTGCCCGTGGCCGGCAACGTGCCGAGGAGGACGCGCTCGACCGTGACGTCGACCGTGAGCATGTAGTTCGTCAGGCCACCGCCGGCGTCGGAATCCGGCCCCGGCCTCACGGCCTTGAACGTGCCGAGCACCACGAGGTCGCAGTCCGCTGCCATGGCGACGAGGGTTGGGTAGTCGATGGCCGTCGGATCCCCGTTGAAGAGCAGCGTCCAAAACGCCTCGGGCCCAAGCTTGGCGATCGCCGTTGCCACAGGCATGACGGCGGCCGGCGTCGCTGACGGAGGAATGGCTGAGGTAGCGGCCGTCGCGGCCGTTGCGGCCGTCGGCATGGCCCCAGTCGCCGACCGGCTGCAGCCCGCGAGCGCCACGATGAGCAGCCCGCACGCGATGGTGCGCAGGATTCGGATCATTACGCCACCCCCTAGTAGTGGGACGCGATCTGCGCCCGCTCCGTCGTCGACGTCGTCGTGTACGTCGGGACGTACTTCGGCGAGATCCCCGCGTTCCTCATGCACGTCACCTGCGGCTCGCTCGACAGCGGGTGCCGAAGGCCGACGGTGTGCCCCAGTTCGTGGCAGGCGATGTACCGCTTCGCGTTGTCGGTCGGAAAGTGCGAGGCCTCGTAGGACAGGTTGTAGACGAGCTTCTGCGGGGTGCACCATCGGGTGTGCGACGCGTCGGAGCCGCCGTATGTTGCCCCCGAGTTGCACTGTGTCCAGGCCAAGGCATAGTTCGGCGACGTCGTTGCGCTGACGAGGACGTCGGAGTAGTTCGGCGGGAACGGGTAGAACTCGACCATCTGCACGGGAGGAGCGACGGAGTTGTAGTTCGCCATGGCCCAGCGGACCTGCGCCGTGATTGCGGCGCTGGCGACGATGGACACGGTCTCGTATGCGTCCGGGGCGACGCACTGCGCGTAGATCGTCGTGTCGCAGTTATGGTCGTACGAGGACCCGAATCGGGCGTAGGCGGTGGCCGCCAGAACGAGCAACAGAGCGCACGCGATCGCGATCGCCTTCGCAGCGCTGGCCGAAACGTGTGGGATCATCGGTCCCCCCTATGCACGCATGAGGCATGGCCGGCCGAGATGACGCCCGCATCGCGCAGGCTGCCCGAACTCGGATGGCGGATGCTCAAGGCCGGGAGTGACGCCGTCGAGTGCCGAATGGCCCCCGACCAGGCGTGACCCGAGCCGGACGAGGCCGCGAGCGAACGGCACTGGAGCCAGCCCCGACTATGGTCATGCCGCACAGGCACCGAGCCTGTCTGACGGGACGCACCTCGCGGGCCGTTCGGCCGTCCGCGGCCGATCCGCGTCCCGGTCTGCTTCGTGCCCTTCGACCGTGCAGCCGCGGCCGCCTCCTCACCGACAATGCGGCAGGCCAGCAGACGCTGGCCTCCGTTCGAAGACGAGCCGATCCTTGACCACCACGCCCACGCGCGCGCCGACGCCCGCTGCGCCGGGTTCCCGGACGCCGATCGACGAAGGCGTCCCCAAACACGACTCCGGCACGGTGACCGATCCGTGGATCGGCCGGCTGGCGTCGAACGAGGGCATGTTCGTCACCGACGACCGCCAGCGGATCGTCGCCTGGTCGAGCGCGGCGCAGCGCCTGCTGGGCTTCTCCCCCGAGGAGGCCGTGGGGCGCACGTGCTACCAGCTGGTGATGGGCCGCGAGCCCGACGGGCACCCGGTCTGCGGCCGGAACTGCTCGGTCACGAGGAATGCGCGCCGGAAGCGCGGCACCGCCAGCTACGAGGTGATCGCCCACGCGCGCGACGGGGGCGTCAAGTGCCTCGCGAACACCGTGCTCGTGATCGAGGGCTCGGAGGGGTCCTTCCACGTGGTGCACCTGCTGCGGGAGGCGCCGGTGTCGGTGCCCGTGGCGCGGCGCCCCGAGACGGCGCCCGGGAGCGATGAGCTGTTGGTCGAGAGCCTCACGCGCCGCGAGCTCGAAGTCCTGCGCCTGCTGGCCCGCGGCGCCACCATCGACGAGATCGCGGCCGAGCTGACGATCAGCGTCCTCACCGCGCGCAACCACGCGGCCAACATCGCGCGCAAGCTCGGCGCCCACAGCCGGCTCGAGACGGTGCTGCTCGCCATGCGCCACGGGCTGGTCTGAGCGGCGCCATCCGCAATTCGGACCTCAAGCGGCTCCCAGCGGCGTGCATCCGAGAGCCAGTCGATGCTGGAGCGGCGCCGCCCCGTTCACGGTGGCCCGTGCGCTCCCGAGCACGGCGCCGGCGTTCGCGGCGGGGTCCTGGTAGTGATCGGTCGAGCCCGAGATCGCACAGCCGCTTCTTGGCGATTGCGGCGGCTGAACTGAGGCGGTCGAGGACCCGCGCGACGGCCTCCGAACGCGACAACGTCGTGCCCGCCTGCGCCGCGCGGCGCAGGCGGGGAGCGTGGGCGGCTGGGCGGGTGGGGCGCGTGGGCGGCGCTGCGGCGGCCCGGAGGCCCCACCGCCGACGCTTCTTGCGGCCGGCGGCTCAACGGTGCGCGCGGCGCACAACCCAGTCGCGGCGCGCAGCGTTCGTGCGGTGCCTCGCCCCGTCCAGGGGCCGCAACGCCCAGTCGCGCCGCCGAGCGCAGCGAGTGTGCGTCCAGCGCACCGGTCAGTCGCCGTGTGCAACAGGCTGCCGGCGCGACGACCCGCAGATCCCCGGCCGCGGCACGATGCGGGGCGGGATGCGCCCGGCAGAGCGCGCGGACCCGAGCCGGACGTTCCCACGGTCGGGGTCGACGACGAGGGCGCGTCCGCCACCCCACCACGTCAGCCCCTCGTGAGGTGCAGCTGGAGCTCCATGGTGCCGTGGTCGTCCACGGAGAGGACCATCATGGAGCGAGGCGGCGCGATGTTGTCATCCGCGAACGTGATCGGCAGCGACCCGACGACGGTGACCACGACACCCGAGAGCTTCGCCTGCAGCGGGATCGAGACCGCCTTGGTGACGCCGTGGAGTGTGGGGTTGCCCGAGGCGGTGACGCTGATCGTCTGGCCGTCGGCCGGGGTGCTCGGCAGCTGGATCGGCGAAGTGAGAGTGAACGTGGCGGTCGGGAACTGGTCGGACTGCAGCGCCTGCTGGTGGAGCTGGCCGTCCCGCATCGGCCTGTCGCTCTGGAGCGCGCTCAGATCGGCCGTGATCGTGGCGGCCGTGACCCTGCCGCCAGCGAACGTGAGCGATCCCGACACCTTCGGTGTGCGCCCGACGGCCGTGGTGGAGCCCACCTGCGCCAGGTTCTCGTTGACGCGGTAGCCGACGAAGCTGTCACCCAAGTCCGAGAACGAGCCGATCGAGGCGTCCACACTCCAGGTGCCGTCGAGCGAGCCGCCTCCCGACGCGCCCGAGGACGCCGCGGGAACTGAGGTCGCTGGGGCGGACGAGGCGCGGGCGACTGCCGCACTGTGGGACGCGGACTTCGGCTGGGTTCCCCTGCGACGCGGGACGTGACGCCGCGGCCCTGGACGTCGCGCCTGCGGTTCCTCTGAGAGGGCGGCTGCCTGCGGAGCTCTCAGCAGCCTCTCGCAGCGGCGCGCAAGCCGGGCGAAAGCCGACCGCGGTATGGTCTGGGGACGGTCGGCGAACGCCGACCGGGCAGACGGGAGGGCGGCCGATGGCTGCTGGCTTCGCTGGCTTCCGGCAGGAGGCGCTCGATTTCCTGATCGCCCTCGGCCTCAACAACGACCGGGCATGGTTCCAGCCCCGAAAGGACGAGTACGAGGCGCTGCTCAAGGCTCCGCTCGAGGCGTTCTGCGTCGCGCTCGGCGCTGCGTTGACCAAGCGAGGCGTCCCGATGCGCGCGGACGAGCGCTCGCCGTTTCGGATCTACCGCGACGTGCGGTTCTCGAGGGACAAGTCGCCCTACAAGACCAACCTCGGGGCCAGCTTCCCCTGGACGGGGCCGGGCGGGGGCGTCGGCGGGTACCTCCATCTCGCGCCCGGCGAGTCGTTCACGGGCGGCGGCATGTACCACCCGTCGCCCGCTCGCCTGGCGGCCTGGCGCAGGGCTGTGGTCGGCGACCGTGATGGCGTGCACGCGGCGCTCGAGGATCGGGCCTTCGTGCGCGCGTACGGGAGGGTGTCAGCCGAATCGGCCCTCAAGAGGGCGCCCGCCGGCTTCGATCCCTCGGATCCCGACATCGAGCTGCTCAAGCTCAAGGACGTGGTCTTCGGCCATCCGATCTCCGATGCCGAGGTGCTGACGCGGGATCTCCCCGAGCGGATCGCCTCGGAGCTCGCCGCGTCGATCCCGGTCATGCGCTATCTGGCCGCCCTGCCAGGGCTCGAGGATGGCGCACCGGGCTGGCTCCGCTGACCGTCCGCTGCGCCTCGGTGAATGCCGCGGCCAGCCGCCGAACAGCCTCGTCGATGGTGGTCAATCGATCGCGCCGAACCCATGCGCGAGACTCCCCGGCGCCGGCCGCCCGTGGACGGCGCAGGCGCCGAGTGTCCCCACCGCCACGCCCCGCGCCTGGGCCACCGCCACGCCGCGCCGGACCCGATCCGCTTCGACGCCGGCGAGCGACAGGGTGTCCCAGCCGGATTCGCCTGGGCCACTTGGTGCCCCGAACTTGCCCCATGAGCGAACGACGGACCACCGCCCTGCGCATCGCGGACACCCTCTCGCTGCCCGCCCGCAACGGCGACGGCTGGCTCGCCACCGCGTCACCAGCCGGCATCCGGCCGGCGCGGGCGCGGGTGAGCTCGCGGCGGCCTTCACGGCCGCGACGGGCTGGGACCCTGCCGAGGAGCCCCGCGGCCGGGACTACTTCGCGCTGGCGCCGCGCCGCGTGCAGGCCTACCGCGGCTGTGGCGAGCGACCCGACGCGACCATCATGCGCGACGGCCGCTGGCTCGCCTGACAACGGGCCCCGCCTGCCCGACAATCGCTCCGTGCACCGCAGCCCCGCCACTCCCGCCGCCATGGCCAACCGCTGATGAGCCGGCGGGCCGTTGTCCTGTTCGCCGCCATGGCCGTGATCTGGGGGATCCCGTACCTGCTCATCCGGGTGGCGGTTGAGGAGGTGTCGCCGCCAGTCCTGGTGTTCGCGCGGACCAGCATCGGCGCGCTGGTGCTCCTGCCGCTGGCCATCACCCGCGTGGACCTGCGGACCACGCTCCGCCGCTGGCGCTGGGTGGCCGCGTTCGCGCTGGTGGAGGTCGCCGGGCCGTGGGTGCTCCTGGGCTGGGCTGAGCAGCACGTGACGAGCTCACTGGCCGGCCTCCTGGTCGCGGGCGTCCCGCTCGTGGGGACCGTCATGGCAGTCCTCACCGGGCGCGACCGGCATGTGAGCACCACCGGCCTGGGCGGCCTGCTCCTTGGCCTAGTCGGCGTGGTGGCGATCGCCGGCACGGACCTCGACGCGGAAGACGCGGCGGCGATCGCGGCCATTGCCCTCGTGGTGGTCGGCTACGCCGCTGGCCCGTGGATCCTGGCCCACAAGCTGGTGGGCGTGCCGTCGCTGGGCGTCATGGCGCCCTCGCTCACGCTGTCGGCGCTGCTGTACCTGCCCGTGGCCATCGTCCAGTGGCCGGCCACCACGCCCAGTCCGCACGCGCTGGCATCCGTGGTCATCCTCGGCCTCGTCTGCACGGCGCTCGCGTTCGTCCTGTTCGCGGAGCTGATCGCCGCCGTCGGGCCCGTCCGCGCGACGGTCATCACCTACATCAACCCGGCAGTCGCCGCGGTCCTCGGCGTGACGGTCCTCGGTGAGCCGTTCACGCCGGCGATGCTGGCGGGCTTCGTGCTGGTCATCGCCGGCTCGGTGCTCGCAACCCGCCGACCCACGCCGCGCCAGGACGCGGGGGCCGAGCCCGCCGAGGCAGCCCTGGCGTAGCCGACAGCCGCCAGAGCGGGGCAGCGCCCGGCCATGTCGAGCCGCCTCGGCACTTGCGCGGCGCGGCGCAGGCCAATCTCCGGCCGAGGGCCCCGATGGACCCGAACCCTCGGTCGGGCGTGCTCACCCGGCCGGGTCCCTCGGCCCTGTCTCCCGACGGCGGCCCTGCGTACCCTGTCGGCAACCAGGGCACCGAACCGTCGGGAGGAAACCAGCGCATGACCAACGTCGCCGAGGCCGCGACCGAGTTCCTTGCCCAGCGGCGCATCGCCGTCGCCGGCGTCTCGCGGCAGGCCGCGGGCCATGGGGGCAACTACGTCTACACGGCACTCAAGAAGCGCGGCTATGAAGTGTTCGCCGTCAACCCGAACGCCGACACGGTGGAGGGCGACCCCTGTTACCACACGCTGGGCGACATCCCGGGCGGCGTGGACGGCGTCGTGATCGCAACCAACCCGGTCGCCACCGCCAGCGTCGTGGACGACTGCGTCCGGCTGGGCGTCCGGCGAGTCTGGATGCACCGCTCGTTCGGCGGCGGCAGCGTGGACGACACCGCCGCCTCGTCAGGCCGCGCGGCGGGTCTGACGGTGATCTCGGGCGCCTGCCCCCTGATGTACGGCGCCCAGGCGGACTTCGGGCACAAGTGCATGCGCTGGTTTCTCGGAATCGCCGGATCGAAGCCAACGGCCGGCTGAGCCCGGCGTCAGGAGAGGGGCGGACAGGTCCCCTCGGGAGTGCGGACATGGAGTGGTCGATGCTGCTCGTGGCCGCGGTCCTCGCGGCCACGAGCGTCGCCACGGCGCACGCGCTGCGACGTCATCTCCACGCGGCCACGACCGCCGTCGGGCTTGATCGGCGGGTTGCGGAGGATCGGGCGGTCCGTGCCGTCGAGGCGGATGTCGAGGCGGCGCACGAGGCGGCCGAGGAGCTCGCGGTGGAGCAGCGGCGCCGGAGCTGACCCAGGTCGAGTCTCCCGGATCAGGAGATTCCCGGTGATTTCGCAGCTCCGCCATCCGGAGCGTGGTTGCTCGCCGGGCGCGGTCGGACTACAACAGACGTGCACGGCACCACGCGGGGCCTCCCCGCAGCCGCGAACGCCTTCGCCGGAAGCGTCCCGCCGACGGCGGCGTTGATCGGTCAAGGGACGGGGAGGGCACCATGTCCCAGTCTCGGACGCTGGCCGTCGCCGCCGGCGCCGTCGCCACCATCCTGCTCCTCTGGATGGTGAATCCCTGGGTCGCAGTCCCAGACAGCCTGTCCGCAGCCGTCACCGGGGCGTTCTGGATCCTGTCCATCGTGCTCGTCGCGCTCCTCTACCTCGACGCGAGGAGCGACCCGAGCTCGGGCACCGTGGAGACCGAGGGCCCGGCTTTCGCCCGGTTCCTGTTCAGCAACTCGCGGGCCGCGCTCGTCTGGCTCCCGATCCGCCTGTTCCTCGGCTTCACGTGGCTCGAGGCGGGCTGGCACAAGGCCACCGGCACTGGTTGGCTCGACGGCGGCGCGGCGCTGAAGGGGTACTGGACCGCGGCGATCGCGGTCTCCGACCAGGGCAAGGGGCCCATCACGTACGACTGGTACCGCGACTTCATCACCTTCCTGCTCAACGGCGGGCACTACAGCTGGTTCGCGCCGCTGATCACGTACGGCGAGATCCTGGTGGGCATCGGGCTGATCGTGGGCGCCCTGACCGGCGTCGCCGCGTTCTTCGGGGCGTTCATGAACATGTCGTACCTGCTGGCCGGCAGCGCCTCGACCAACCCGGTCCTGTTCACGCTCGCGGTCGGCCTGATCCTGGCCTGGAAGGTCGCGGGCTACTACGGCCTGGACCGCGCGCTGCTGCCCGCCCTCGGCACGCCGTGGTCGCCGGGGTCGCTCCCCGGCAAGGCGTCGTCCCCCGGGGATACGCCCATCAGGTGAGGGTGCCTGGCCCGACCCCGGCGCGTCGGACTGCGGCCCGCGGTGCCGGACTGCGGCCGGCGCCGCTGAACCACCGGATCGGCGAGGCCCTGGCGGTCAGCCGGGGCCTCGCCGTGCCTCGAGGGCGCCCGCGGGGGATCCGGCCGGCGGGATGGCTGGCCGCGGCTCCTTCACGCCGAGCAGCGGCAGCATGCCCGCCACGAGGTAGAAGACCGCCAGGACGAAGGCCGCGCGCGGGCCGTTGCCGTAGCTCGACGCGTCCACCGCGTCGAGCAGCGGACCGCCGGTGGCGATGGCGAGCACGCCGGCCATCGCCGTGGCCACGTTGCTGATGCCCATGTAGCGGCCACCGGAGGCACCTGGCACGACGGACGTCAGGAGGGCCCAGTCCACCGAGAGGAAGGAGCCCAGGCCGGTGCCGAACAGGGCCGCGCCGAGGACGGCGGACGGCGGCAGCGTCCCTGCCGGTCCCGAGGCGGCGACGACCAGGCCCATCCCGATCGCGGCCATCACGCAGGCCGCCCACACGACGGGCCGCCGTCCCACGCGGTCGCCGACGCGGCCGGCCGGGATGACCGCGACCACGTTCCCCGCGATGATCACCGCCAGCAGCGTCATGTTCGGCCCGAAGGTCGCCTCTCGGGCGATCCCGAGGGTCCGGATCAGGTACAGCGTCGAGAAGTTGATCAGCATCGTGCCGCCCATGAGGATGAGCAGGCGCGACAGGACGATCAGCGCGAAGCCCCGCTGGCGCAGCACGTCGTCGCCCCATGCCTCGCGGGCGACGGACGCCCACGACCGGCCGCCCCGCTCGCGTGCCGGCGGTCCGGGCGGCACCCGGAGCACCACTGCGAACATGGTCGTGAACTCGAGCACGCCGAGGGCGAGGGTCCCGGCCACGAAGGACCCGCTGGCGATCGCGGCGGCGGCGATGCCGAACCCGCTGACCTGACCGAGCACGCTGAACAGGCCGACCAGCGACGACGCGGTCCCGGTCTGGCCGTGCGGCACGAGATCCGGGATGTAGCCCTGGAACGGGCCCTGCGCGAAGTTGGAAGACACCTGCAGCATGAGGATGAAGGCCGCGATCGAGACGAGGCTGCTGGAGAGCGCGACCCCGGCCAGGAAGACCAGGTCGAGCGCCGACCCGATGACGATGTACGGCTTCCGCCGACCCCACCGCGTCACGGTGTAGTCCGATAGAGTGCCGACGGTCGGCTGGACGAGCGCCGCGATCACCGAGCCGGCGGCCGTGAGGCGGAACAGCGTGCCGCCCACCTCGCGCTTGACGTCCGGGCCCAGGAGGCCCGCCTCCATGCGGCCGGTCAGGATCTGGTTGAGCCCGATGAACACCGCGGACAGCCCGAGCCAGTAGAGACTGACGCGGAGCAGCGCACCCGTCGACAGGCGGGTGGCGGGCCGGCCGAGCTCGATCTCGACTCCCGGCCGCTCGACGAGGGTCGCCTCGGCGGACATGGTCCCACCTCCCTCGTCTCAGGCTCACGCGGGCTGGAGCACGAGGCTGTCGCGGAGGCGCCGGCGCGCCCTGCACAGGAGTGTGCGCGTCGCCTGCCCCGTCCTGCCGATCACCTGTGCGATCTCGGCTGGCGGGTAGCCCTGCCCTTCGAGGATGAGCGCCCGGCGCGTGTCGTCCGGCAGCGCGTCGAGGGCGGCGTGGAGCTCACGCTCGGCCTCGCGCCGCAGGACTGCGGCCTCGGGCGCCTCCTCCGTGTCGTCGCTGGGCGGCACGTGGCCCGCCCAGCGGGCGCGCTTGCGGGACCAGTCGATGACCCGGTTCGACGCCACGCGGTGCAGCCAGGCCAGCTCGTTCTCCGGCAGGTCGCCACGCTGGCCGGCGCGGACGAGCTCGAGGAACGCCTCCTGGACGATGTCCTCCGCAAGGTCCTCGTCTCGCGTCGAGCGCAGGACGCTGGCGTAGAGACGCCCTCGGTAGGCGTCGTAGGCGACACCCGCATCCGGGACGGGCGCCGCCGGGCCGGGGCCCGGCATCCCTGTCCCTCGCAGGTTGACGATGGCGGTCATGGGGCTCTCCCGACCTTTCCCGCTCCTCGCCGCGGCTCGTCCAGCGGCCTGCCCGTGGTGTACGGCAGGGGCCGTCCCGAGCACATGGGGGCGGTGTCCCGGCAAACCGGGAAGGTGGCCGGGAGGGATGCGGCGACCCCTTGTTGCAGGACGGCCGGGACTCCGTCGGACGGGCCGCCTAGGATGGCGGCGATGGACGCCGACGGTGTCGATACCGGCGACATGCCGCGCCGCCATCGCGTGCTCGTGGTGGACGACCACCCGATGTACCGCGACGGCCTGGAGCTCACGCTCGCCGCGTCGCGCGACTTCGAGCCCGTCGGCGCGGCCGGGGACGCGGAGTCAGCGCTCGAGTCGATCGCACGGCTGCGACCGGACGTGGTCCTCATGGACCTGCGGCTGCCCGGCATGAGCGGCATCGAGGCCACCCGCCGGATCACCGCCGCAGGAGCGGTCCCGGTGGTGTTGGTGCTCTCGATGCTCGAGGACGACGACTCGATCTTCTCGGCGATGCGCGCCGGGGCGCGCGGCTACCTGCTGAAGGGCGCCGACCGGGATGAGCTGCTGTCGGCGCTGCGGGCCGTCGTCCGGGGCGAGGTCATCTTCGGCGCCGCGATCGCCCAGCGGGTGATGGCGTTCTTCACCGGCCGGATGCCGTCGGCCGCCGAGGCGGCCTTCCCAGAGCTCACCGGTCGCGAGCGGGAGATCCTCGAGCGAATCGCCCGAGGGGACGCCAACCTGGACATCGCGCAACGCCTCGGCCTGTCGGACAAGACGGTCCGCAACCACGTCTCGAGCATCCTCAACAAGCTCCAGGTAGCCGATCGAGGGCAGGCGATCGTTCGGGCGCGGGATGCCGGGCTGGGCTCCGGCTAGGAGCGGACCGCACCACCCCGGTGCGCGCGGGCGAATAGGGAACCCGCCGCAATTGTCGCCGTCGGCCGGCGGGCGCAGCATCGCTGCATGCCGTTGCGGGTCAGGTGGGTTGACGACACAGCGTTGATCCGGCCACTGGCGGAGCGCATCATCGAGCGGTCTGGGCACACGTGCCGTTCCTTCCCACGGCGCGTGGACCTGCTCGACGCGGTTTGCCTGGAGCCGTTCGACGTCATCGTGCTCCGGCCGGAGGACGTCGTGTCTCCCCGCCTGATCCCGCAGCGGCTGCCCGCACCGTGCCCAAGCAGGGCCCCCGCCCTGGCGAGCGGATAGCCGGCCGAACGCCTCCGGGACGCGCTGCGCGTGGACGGCGGAGTTCGGCCGGTTCCTCCCCCAAGCGGCTCGACACGTGCGCCCTGATCGCGTGGCCGGACGCCCTCGAACAGGCGGGCAACTAGGGCGCCACGGGCAGGACCGCCCGCACCACAGTCCGGCCCTCGGTGGTGCGCTCGACCGACAGTGAGCCGCCGAGCTCGCTGCACCGCTCCCGCATCGACGTCATGCCGACCCCCGCCCCGCGGCCGTCGGCGAACCCGATCCCGTCGTCGTCCACCTCCACGACGAGCACCCCGTCGCCGCTGATCCGGACCTGGCAGTGGCGCGCCCGGGCATGGCGGACGACGTTGGCCATGGCCTCGACCGCGATCCGGTACGCCGCCACCTCCACGGCCGCGTCCAACGCCGGCACCGTCCCGGCCGTGACCTCGATCGCGACGCGCTCTCCGGCCGCCCCGGCGGAGAGCTCCTCGGCGCGCTGTCGGATCGCCTGCACCACGCCCAGCTCGTCGAGGGCCGGCGGGCGCAGCTCGCGGGTCAGGCGACGGATCTCGGCGACGGCGGCCTGCGTGTCGTGCTTGAGCCCCTCGAGGGCCCGATCGGCGGCATCCGGCTCGGCGCGCACGACGTCGCGGGCGAGGTCCACTTTGAGCGTCATGGCGGCGAGCATCGGCCCCAGGCCATCGTGGAGCTCGCGGCGGATGCGTCGTCGCTCCTCCTCGCGCGCCACCACCAGGCGACGACGCGACGCCAGCAGCACGTCCACCTCGAACAGGCGGCTCCGGAGCACACCCACGATCAGGACCACGGCCAGCGGCAGGCCCAGCGCTGCCACGGCCGATCGACCGAAGAGCGGGTGCCCGAACAGAAGGGTCGGCAGCACGGTGAGGCCGCCAACGGCAACGGCCACGGACAGGCAGGCGGCCGCCACCACCCGCAGCCACGCATCATGGCCGGCGGGCGTCCGCAGGTAGGCGCGGGCGAGGGCGACGAGCACGAGGCCGATCATCAACAGCGTGACGAGGGCGAGGACGCGGTTCCACGAGGCGACCCAGTCCACCGAGTCCTGGATCACAACCCGAGCCAGGGCGATCCCCGCGAGCAGCGCCAGCTGGGGGAGCGCATACATCGCGGCGGCGACCCAGCGCCGGCCCGCGATCGCCTCCCAGCGGCGTGGCCAGGACACGAGCACGTGGACGACCGAGGACCAGAACAGCAGGTGCATCGGCGCGGCCAGCAGGAACAGCGGCAGCATCGGCTCGGGTCGGACGAGGTCTGACGCGCGCAGTCCCAGCTCCCAGATCAGGGCGCTCGCGATGTTCGCCGCCGAGCCGACGAGGAAGCCGCGGCGCCAGCCCTCGAACGGCCTTCGGAGCCAGGCCAGGACGGCGACCAGCATCTGGACGAGGGTGTATCCGAGCAATGGCAGCCCGTTGGCGAGCAGGCCGCCGACCGGCCGGGGCCCCAGGGCGACGTCGAGGCGGACGACGCCGCCGCCCCGGAGGACGTCGAATGGCAGGATGCCGGGCATGGGCGTGAGCGGCGAGGGCGGCCACAACGAGCCGAGGCGGGCGGCCACGGGGGAATCCGCGACCGCCGTGACCACATCGCCCTCCCGGAACGGTCCCGCCTCGCCGATCGGGATCACCTCGACGCCTTGCCGGGCCCACGGCCATGCGTCAGATGAGATGCGCGCCGGCTCACTGGGCAGCTCCATCCGCAGCAGGAGGAAGGCCAGTCCGGTCGCGACGAGCGCGATGCTCGCCGCCACCACGAGCCAGGTGCCCGCCCGGCCGCGCCCGGCCGCCCGCGTCATCCCAGCCGACTGTCCCAGCGCCACCTGCGCCTCCCTCGCTCGCCGGCGGGAGGCCGCTCCGCTACCCCTCCGGCGACCCGTGCAAGCGTCGCACACCAGCGGGTCGCCAAGTGCGCCCGCCCGGTGCGCCGTCGGCGGGACGGCCGCCTCAGCACGGTTGCCCGACGGCAGGAGTGACGCACGTCGGGCCTCGGTGTGGCTGGGAGCGCGCGGCGGGACGGGCTCGGCGCGGCGTCCCGCCGCCGATGCTTCGTCAGCGGCCCGGCTCCACCGCCTCGCGCACGCCCGCGAGCTCGCCCACTGCGGGACGCGCCGGCAGGTCGAGCGCGATCACCGGACGCCGCCGACCGGGGATCACCAGGGCAACCGCGGCGCCGGCGGCCACGACGGCGGCGCCCAGCCACAGCGCCGGCGTGAGCCCCTCGACGAAGGACTGCGGGGTGGCGTAGCCGCCATTGGCCGAGAAGACCGACGCGAGGATCGCGACGCCGAAGACGCCGCCCACCTCGCGGATCGTGTTGTTGGCACCCGAGGCGAGGCCCTCCTCCCCCGGACGGACGGACGACAGGACGAGGTTCGCGGTGGGGGCGAAGAACAGCGACATGCCCACGCCGGCGATGACCAGCGCCGGCGCCAGATCGACGTACGGCACCGACGGCGACGACGCGACGGCGAACCACCCGAGGCCGACGGCCATGAGCGCCATGCCGGCGACGAGCAGCGGCCGGCCGCCGATGCGGTCCGACAGGATGCCGGCGAGCGGGGCGACCAGGATCGGCATGCCCGTCCACGGCAGGGTTCGGAGGCCGGCGTCGAACGGCGAGTAGCCCTGGACGAGCTGGAAGAACTGGGCCAGCAGGAAGATCGCGCCGAACACGCCGAATGACATCAGGAAGCTGACAGCGTTGGCGGCCGAGAACGCGCGGTTGCGGAAGAAGCGCAGCGGCAGCATCGGGTGGGCGGCGCGCGCCTGGCGGAGCAGGAACAACGGGAGCAGCACGACCGCCACGGCGAAGGCGGCCAGGATGCCGGGCGAGGTCCAGCCGTCTCCGTTGCCGTGGATCAGGGCCCAGACGAGCGCGAACAGGCCGCCTGACACGAGCGCGAGGCCCGGCAGGTCGAGGGCCGCATCGGGCCCGTGGCTCTCGCGGAGGGCGACCATGGCGAACGGCACGAGCGCGATCCCGACGGGCACGTTCAGCCAGAAGATCCAATGCCAGTCGAGCCCGGCCACGATCGCCCCGCCGACGAGCGGGCCGACGGCGATCGCGAGCCCGGAGATGCCGCCCCACAGGCCGAGCGCGAGGCCGCGGCGCTCGGCCGGGACGGCCGAGGACAGGATCGTCAGCGTCAGGGGCATGACGATCGCCGCCCCGAGGCCCTGGATGGCGCGGGCAACGACGAGCACGTCCCCGTTGGGCGACAAGGCGGCCAGCGCCGAGCCGGCGGTGAACACGCCCACGCCGATGGTGAACAGCCGCTTGCGGCCGAACCGGTCGCCGAGCGCGGCACCGGTGAGCAGCAGGACGGCAAACGTGAGCGTGTAGGCGTTGACGGTCCACTCGAGCTGCGCGAGGTTCGCGTGGAGGTCGGCGCGGATCACGGGCAGGGCGGTCGTCACGACCAGGTTGTCGAGCGAGACCATGAACAGGGCGATCGATGTGGCGAGGAACGTCAGCAGTGTTCGGCGTCGGTCGAGCATGGACGCGATTCTCCTTCGTCTCCGTTCAGTGTGTTGCTGAGTAGTTAGTACTCACTACCTAAGGCGACCAAAAAAGGGTGCCTCGCCGGTCACTCGGGGCGTGGCCCTCCCTTGCACATGAGGTCCCACGCCACGTCCGGCTCGCCGAGCAGCTCCAGCGCGGCAGCCACGTTCATGAGCATCCCCTGCGCGAAGAAGGCGTGAAGTTCGGCGACAGGCACACCGGCCAGTGCGGCGGTCGACGCGATCAGGCCGGCGAACTCGCCCCGGACGAAATCACGGATCGCGGGGTCGCTCGCGGCGGCATACGCGTGGAGCTGCATGCGCAGCAGCGTCCGGTCCTCGAGCAGCTCCGCGTACCGGTTGCCGATCGCGACCAGCACGGGGTTGAAGCCCTGGACCGGCTCGGGGTGCGCGGCCGCCTCGGCGAACTCGGTGCGGACGCGCTCGAAGGCCCGGGCGACGGCGGCCATGAACAGCGCCTGCTTGGAGCCGAACAGCCGGAAGAGGTACGGCTGGGATACGCCGGCCAGCCGGGCGATCTCCTCGGTCGAGGTCCCCGCATACCCGCCGACGGCGAACGCGCGGATCGCCGCCTCCACCACCTCGGCACGCCGCTCCTCGGCGGGGAGGCGGTTGGCGACGCGGTGGCGGACGGGTGCGGGGGACCTGGTCATGACGATGAGATTAGTGACTACTAACTACACTGTCAAGCCAAGCTCCATGCCGCGTCGCCCAGCGACTGAACGGTGCGCTCCCGGCACGAACGACACGCCGGTCGACGCAATCGCGCCATGCACGTGTCGGCCGGGTCGGCGGCGTGCACGGGTGAGTCTGCGGGTGCAGCGAATGGACGGCCGGCGCACCGTTGAACCGCTGGGCGCATCAGACGGAACGGCGATGGAGCTGACGCCCCACGCGACGGATGCCGGCGCCGGGCGTTCGGGCGGTGACGTGGCCATTGTCACGAAGGGTCGTGACCGCGCGCCGGAGGCAAGCGGCTGTCGAGGTAAGTATCCTGCGCGGTACAGGCGACCTGCCGAGCCCAGGCCCGCGGGTCCGGCAGAAGGAGGTGGCCAATGCTCGAAGGGATCTCCCCGATCCACATCATCCTGATCCTCGCGATCGCGCTGATCGTGGTGGGGCCCGGCAAGCTGCCCGAGGTGGGCGGCGCCATCGGCAAGAGCATTCGGGAGTTCCGCAGGGCGGCGTCGGACGAGCCCACGCCGGCGGCCCCGCCCGCCCAGGTGCAGGCGCCGGCGCCTCCGATGCCCGGCCCGACGCAGGCTTCCCCGGCCGCGCCTGTCCAGGCGGCGCCGGTCGCGCCGGCTGCAGCGGCACCGACGTCCACGCCAGTCGCGGCACCAGCGGTTCCCGCGCCCGCGGGGGTGGTCGTGCCTGCGCCCGCCGCTGCGCCGGCACCCGCGCCGGCCACATCCGCCGACGCCGAGCCGCCGTCCGGCCACCCCGAGCAGTAGCCGGGCACCGGCCGGAGCCGCGAGCGGCGCGATCGCCGAGCGGCGCGCCGGTCGCGGCAGGCCGGGCATCGCCGCCGCGGGCGTGCGCCTGACTCCTGCCGGGGTCACCGGGCCCGGCGGCGTGCGGGAGCGCGGAGCCGTTCCCGGACCGGGAACGCGGCCCTGCGC
>JAKAMV010000841.1 GCA_021812735.1 Chloroflexota bacterium
CCGGGCCAGGTCCTGCGTGACCGCGCGTCCTTCCTCGAGCGTGAAGAGCACCGCGTCCTCGATCGTAGCCGCCGCTTCGCCCTGCCCGAGGTAACGCAGCATCAGCACCGACGAGAGAATCAGCG
The DNA here is from genome assembly GCA_021812735.1 of Chloroflexota bacterium. The sequence goes on from JAKAMV010000841.1 coordinate 126, forward strand.
CGGTTGGGTTGATCACGTCCTTGCCCGCATACTTCGGTGCCGAGCCGTGGACCGCCTCGAAGATCGCGATGTCGTCGCCGTAGTTGCCCGAGGAGGCAAACCCGAGCCCGCCGACCAGCCCCGACGCGAGGTCGCTGATGATGTCGCCATTCAGGTTCGTGGTGACGATGATGTCGAACTGCGCCGGGTTCTTCGCCAGCTGGTGCGCCACGTTGTCGATGATCAGGTGCTCGGCCGCGATCTCAGGGTACTCGGGAGCCATCTCCTCGAAGACGCGCTTGAAGAGCCCCTCGGTCAGCTTCATGATGTTGGCCTTGGTGGCGCAGGTGACCTTGGAGCGGCCTTCCCGGCGGGCCAGTTCGAAGGCGTAACGGATCACCTTTTCCGAGCCCTTGCGGGTGATGATCTTGAGCCCCTGGGCAACGTCGGGCGCCTGCAGGTGCTCGATGCCGGCGTAGAGGTCCTCGATGTTCTCGCGGACGATGATCATGTCGATCCCCTCGCCCGAGTAGCGGGTGGGGACGCCGGGCAGCTCGCGCGCCGGTCGGACGTTCGCGTAGGTCTCGAAGAGCTTGCGCAGGGTGACGTTCGCGCTCTTCTCGCCAAACCCCACCGGTGTCTCGAGGGGCCCTTTGAGGACCACGCGGGTGCGCTCGATCGACTCGCGCGTCTCGCGCGGGACGCCGGAGCTGTCCCCGCGACGGAAGACCGCCGCGCCCGCCTCGGCCTCCTCCCAGGCGATCGGCACGCCCGCGGCCTCGATGATGCGCATGGCGGACCGGACGATCTCGGGGCCGACGCCGTCGCCGGGGATCACCGTGACGGGGATCGCGCGGCCGGCCGTGGCCGCCTTGCTGGCTGCTGCGGCGGCCGTCTTCGAAGGCTGTGGATCCATGGCGGGCTGCTCTCCTCGTCGGGACATCGCGACGTCGGCCGCTCGACCGTCTCGGCCGGTCCGGGGCCGCCCCTCTCGGCCGGTCCGCGACCGCCGCTCTCGGCCCGCTCCACGACGCCGATGCCGAATCGTACCGCCGCGGGTGCCCGCGCGTGGCGTGGTGACCGCGTTGGGCGCGAATCGCCGAACTCACGCCGAACTCGGGTACGATCGTGCCATGCCCGGCCAGGAGCAGACCCCCATCCCCCTCATCATCGACTGCGACACCGGCATCGACGATAGCCTGGCCCTCCTGTACGCGTCTGCTTCGCCCGAAGCTGAGATCGTGGCGGTCACCTGCACCGCCGGCAACGTCGACGCGCGGCAAGTCGCCGAGAACACGCGGGCCGTCCTCGAGCTCGCCGGACGCAGCGACGTCGAGGTCGCACTCGGACGCGAGGCGCCGCTCGTCCGCGACCTCGTGACGACCCCCGAGACGCACGGCCCGCACGGCATCGGCTGGGCCGAGTTGCCGCCGCCGACCATGCCCCTGTCGTCCCGCCACTCGGCCGATCTGATCATCCAGGAGGCACGCCGTCGCCCCGGCGCGATCACTCTGGTCACGCTGGCGCCGCTCACGAATGCCGCGCTGGCGGTCCTCCGCGAGCCCGAGCTGCCGCTGCTCCTACGGTCGTTGGTGGTCATGGGCGGCGCGTACCGGTCGCCTGGCAACACCGCGCCGACCACCGAGTGGAACGTCAGCGTCGACCCGGATGCGGCCCGCGTGGTCTTCCACGCCTTCGGCGAGCCGGCGATCGTGTCGGAGCGTGAGGCCCGCGGCCTCCCTGGACGACCGCTCGCGCTCGGCCTCGACGTAACCGAGCGCGCGAAGATGCTGCCGGAAGACCTGGGGCGCATTGCGTCCCAGGCCAGCGGAGATGCCGCGATCGCCAAGGCGCGCGCACGCACGGCAGACGCGCCCGCGCCGCGCAATCCGGTCGTACGTTACCTGGCCGATGCGCTACGCTTCTACATGGAGTTCCACAGCCGCTACGATGGCTTCTACGGCGCCTTCATCCACGACCCGCTGGCGCTCGCGGTGGCGCTCGACCGGTCGCTGGTGCGCAGCGAGGCCGTCGCGGTGGACGTGGAGCTGGGCGGGACGCTCACCACCGGCGAGACGGTGGTGGACTGGCGGCGCGTCTGGCACCGGCCGGCGAACGTGGACGTCGCGGTCGAGGCGGACGCCGCGGCGTTCATGGAGCGCTTCATCGAGCGGGTCGGCCAGTTGGCAGCGCGCCGGAGCTGAGCGCGGGTGCCGCTGTCCCCTTGCCCGACGTGGCAAGCTCTGCGCGGAGTGAGGCGTCGGCCCGGCGCCGACCGAAACGGGGAGGATCCATCCATGAACTGGGTCTCGCGGCAGTTCAGCACCCGAGTCATTGTCCTGATACCCGTCGCCATCGCGATCAACATCGTGCTCGGCGCCACAGTGCAGCAGGCGCTCAAGCTTCCCATCTACCTCGATTCGATCGGCACCATTCTGGTCGGCGTGCTGGCGGGTCCCCTCGCTGGGCTCGTCACGGGCGCGCTTGCGAACCTGATCTGGGGCTACCTGTTGCCCGCCCCGATCGGCACTACCACGATCGGCCCATTCGCCATCACGGCCGCAGTGATCGGGATCCTCGCCGGCATCTGGGGGCAACTCGGGCTCTTCCGGTCCCGTAAGGGGGACCCGGGGCGCGCGACGATCGGGGCCATCGTTGCCGTGGTCATCGTTGGCGGCGTCGCCCTCTACACATATGGCCGCGCCTACGCCAGTCCCGCGTCGTACCAGAACGTCACCGGGTACGCCCCGTCCCAGTTCGACCAGTCGCGGGTCTTCTTCCTCTTCATCATGCTGGTCTTCGTCGCGCTGATCGGCTGGGCCTTGTTCTTGCGCCGCGATGCCGGCGCCGTCTTTGCCGTGGGCGCGGGCCTGATCACTGGGATCGTCGCGGCCGTCGTCTCTGCCCCGATCGCCGCAATCGTCTTCGGCGGCGTCACGGGGAGCGGGGTCGATGCCCTCGTCGCGGCGTTCCGCGCGGGCGGCGACAGCCTGTACACCGCGACGCTGAAGCAGGGCTTGCTCTCCGATCCGCTCGACAAGATGATCACGAGCTTCGTGGTCTTCTTCATCATCACCAGCCTCTCGACGCGCTTCGTCGCCCGGTTCCCGAATGGGGAGAAGGCCGTGGGGACGGGAGAGCACGCGCTCGACGCGTGACGACGGACAGGGAGATCGGCACGCGGCGCGCTACGCTCCCTGAGTATGTCCTCCGGCCCACGAGCGGCCCCTATCGCTCGCTGAACCCCGCGACCAAGCTGGTCATCAGCATCGTCGAGGTGGTGGCCGCGTTCGTCCTGGGCCACTGGACGGGTCCGCTCCTGGTGCTCCTCATCATCGCGCTCATCGGGTGGCGGGCACACGTCACCAGGCAACTCCTCTTGGTCGGATCGCTCACGCTACCGGTCGTGGGCTCGATCCTGCTGATCAATACGTTTCTCCTACCGGGGGCCACGGACGCGATCCTCCGGGTCGGTCCGCTCGCGCCCACGTGGAGCGGACTGGCGTTCGGGTTGCAGGTCACCCTGCGCTTGCTCGCGATCTCGCTCGCCCTGGCCCTCGTCTACCTGACGACGCCGATCGACGACCTGCTGTCCGATCTCGAAGCGCGCGGCCTCGGACGGCGGCTGGTCTTCGTGGTCGGCGCGGCCGTGAACACGGTGCCGCGCACGATCGAGCGCGCGGCGGAGATCCTCGACGCGCAACGGGCCCGCGGGCTCGACACCGAGGGCCGCTTCTGGCAACGGGCACGCGGCGTGCTGCCGCTCGCCGCCCCCGTCATCTTCGGGGCACTCACCGAGGTCGAGGAACAAACCA
>JAKAMV010000842.1 GCA_021812735.1 Chloroflexota bacterium
CCTCCGGGTCGGCCCCGACCACCGCGATCGCGGGGTCCTGTGCTTTGAGGTAGCGGCCCGTACCGCTGATCGTGCCACCCGTTCCGGCCGACGCGACGAGGTGCGTAATCCCTCCGCCGGTCTGCTCCCAGATCTCGGGCCCCGTGGTGCGTTCGTGGGCTCGCGGGTTCTCGGCGTTCCAGTACTGGCCGGGGCTGAACGCCCCGGGCGTCTCGTTCACCAGGCGGCGAGCCACCGAGTAGTAGCTGTCGGGCGATTCCGGCTCGACATCCGTGGGGCACACGACCACCTCGGCGCCGTAGGCGCGCAGGAGCGCCTGCTTCTCGGCCGACTGCTTGTCCGCCATGACGAAGATGCAGCGGTACCCCCTGAGCGCGGCTGCGATGGCGAGGCCATGGCCCGTGTTCCCCGACGTCGGCTCGACGATCGTGCCGCCGGGCCGCAGAAGGCCCGCCCGTTCAGCGGCCTCGATCATCGGCAGGCCGATCCGGTCCTTGACTGACCCGCCCGGGTTGAGCATCTCGAGCTTGGCGAGCACAAGTGGCTGCCGGTTGACGGGGCCGAGGTCCCGGGTGATCCGCGAGAGACGGACGAGCGGCGTGTGGCCGACGAGGCCGAGGACTGACTCCGCGTACTCCATGGGGAGCGAGCGGGTGAGGGGCGCGTGGAGGGGACTCATTTGCGATCTCCGTGATGGGTCGGCGCCCGGTTGAGGCGCACGATGGAGTGCTCGATCAGGAGGGGCGAGGCAGGTGCCGGCGGCAGATCGGCGAACTGCAGCTCTTGGCCGGCGATCACGGCGCGGCCCTCCGGGAACAGCCGCCGCAACGCTGGGATCGCGCCGCGGATCGCGCTGTCCGGGCCGCAGGCGCGCCAGCCCCGGTGGGGGTAGCTCACCTCGTACCCCTCCGATGCGGCGACCTCCTCGATCGTCGGGAACCTGCCGGAGCGTCGGCCGACCCCGTGGAAGTCGAAGAGGTGGAGCCAGATGTCGGCCACGTCTGGCCGAGCGGCGAGGTGCCGAACCAGTCGGGTACCGAAGAGCTCCTCGTCGCCACGACGCGACGGGAAGGAGAACCCGGGCTCGGTCGGGAGCATCGGCGGGTTCGCGACAACGGAACGAGCGGCCGGCAGGCTGGCGGCAAACACGTCACCGAGCACTAGCCGGAACCGGCCCGCGACGCCGTACAGCACGGCACGCTCGGTCGCGAGGGCTCCGCGGGCCGAGGACACGTCGACCCCCGTCACGGTGACATCCGGCCGGGCGCGGAGCAGCGGGATCGCCACGCCGCCGGTGCCGCAGCCAACGTCGAGGACCGGCCCGGGTGCGACGGATGAACTGACGATCCGGGCGAGTTGGACCGCGTCATGCGTGTGGTTGAGGCAGCAGGCCGCCGTCAGGGTCGGCGACGGTCCAAGTGCGGTGTGAAGGGTCGTGAAAGCCACAAGGCGTCTCCTGGCGCGGAGAACCCCGCGCGCGACGGGCGCGAGGTTTGGGCGGGCAGAGCTTCGGCGGCCTGCCACCGGCGTCAGGGAGTGGTGGCCGCTCGGACGAGAGCTCAGCCACGGACCGGCACTGGGCCGGCACGATCGGTCAGGTCGTGGACGGCGTCAGGCCGGGTCCCCAGCGCGGCGATGCCGCCGCGCACACCTACACCGGAACTCGATCGCGTGCATGGATTTGAGCCTATCGCATGCAGCGACGCGAGGCGAGCGATCTGGCAGTTCTCGACCTGCCCTGCATCGCCGGTCGCGCAGCTTCGTCATGCGGCGTTTGTCATGTGCCCAGGGCCGTCAGTGGCATCCGTGCGACGGCCGCGACCCAGCGTCGCCGGCCGGCTGGTCATCCGTGCCCTCGCCGTCAGAGGCCGCGTGGGCGGCGTGGCCGGCCTCGTGGCCCCCGCCGTGGTCACCGTGCCCACCGTGGCCACCGAGGTGCATGAGCATCATGCCGCCGAACAAGCCGCCGTACAAAGCGGTCGAAAGGGGCACAACCCCGGCCACGACGAGGGCGACCACCACGGCGCCGATAGCAAGTGCCGGCGCTACCCAGCGCGGACGCGTCGACGACCGGAGGGGCGCCTCCTCCGCGTCGGGGTCTGCAGACGCCGGCTCATAGGTTGGGTTGTGGACGTGCGTAGTCACGGGTATCGGTACCTCGATGTCGGTTGGGTTGACGGGGCTGTGGCGGGTGAGGCGGCGAGCGGAACGCCGGCGGCGCGGGTGGGGACGAGGTCGGTCGCGACCCAGTCCGACGCCGGGCGCTCGGACCCCGGCGTCGCGGTGTCATCGATACCCGCGGGCGAAGACTCAGCGAGGCGTCGGCCGTAAGCCAGGACCGAGAACGCGGCCGCCGTCACGGCCGCGACGGCGACGATTGCACCGAGCACCAAGTTGCCCATTGACGCCAGGGCGACCGACGCAAGGCCGGTCAGGAGCGCGGCGCCGGCCACCCGCACCAGACTCCCGCGGGTGCTGCTGGTCGATCTGTCGGCCTGCGGCACCAGTTCGATCCGTCCGCGGTATCGACCCATCCCGCAGGTGAAGCGGATCGCGGTTCCCCAGTGCGGCGGCAGATCCACGATGGTCGTCGCCATGGGCGCGAGTCGTCGCTCCAGCCGCGGCGCCGAGAAGACGACCTTGTCCGAGCACGGATGGTCCTCGTCGCGGTGGAAGACGAGCCGGACGGGGACGCCCTCGGCGACGGCGATATGGTCCGGGTGGTAGCCATCGGCGACCACGATGTGGATCGTCGCGCGGCGGCCTGGACCGATGGTCCCGCTGAGACGCGGCGTCCTCAGCGCCATGGCCCGACTCCGATCGCGACACCGATCACGGCGAGGATGAGGAGGATCGGAACCCAGCCGACTGGGTGCGTGATCATCGCGCCGGCGACTGCTACGCAGCCGGTCGTGACGGCTCCGCCGGCCAAGAGCACGTCCAGCACGAGGAAGACGGCAGCGATGAGCAGGATCACGAGCACCGGTTCGGGCATGCTCTAAGTTCACCTGTGCTACCTGAACGCCCGATGAGGCCCGGGTAACGCCGGCCTGAGAACGACCGGCGTCGTGCGCGCCTAGTGCCGGCCCCGCTCCGTCGAACCCTCAGACGCGGGTTGCTTAGCCAGGACTCACGCTGCCTTCAGGTTCGGCTCGGACGCTCAGGGCCCGTCCTGACGTGCACGGGTTCCGGCTGCCGAGTTCGACGACCTGTGCGTCGGAGTCGGCTGCCTCCAGCAGGAGGTCATCTGTTGCGCTTTCCTCGTCGCCGCTCCGGCCGGGCGCCGCTTCTCGCCGCCGCCGCGCTCGTCCTGGGCTTGTCCGCACTCGCCGCGGGACTCCAGCCAACGGCCGCCCGTCCGACATCGACGCCGGTTCCGCTTCCGGCCGAGGCCTTCCGCGCATTCGAACCGCCGAGCCCGGATCCGACGCTGAGCGAGACGCCGCCGGCCCCCGCGGCCTCGCCGTCGCCCACGACCCGGCCGACGCCGCCGGCTGGACCCACCCACACCGTCCAGGCGGGCGAGAGCCTCTGGCAGATCGCGGCCTGGCACCAGGTCGGGGTGTCCGTGGTCATCCGCTGGAACCCCAGCGCCGACCCAAGGCGACTGGTCGCCGGCGAACGGATCCTGATCCCCGGCGGTGCTCCCATGCCACCCCGCCTGCCTGCACCGCCGCGGCCGCCCAAGGCGACCGTGCACCGGAGTGCGGTGGTGCGCAGCAGCCCGGCGCCGATCCACAGGACCCCGGCCCCGCCGGCCCCCGGGACCCACCTCTGGCCGCTGCCGGTGAGGGGTCTCATCACCACCCGATTCTCGGCCGAACACCCGGGCATCGACATCGCCGCGCCGGCCGGAACCGTCGTGCGGGCCACCACGGCAGGGACGGTCGAATGGGCCGGCTGGAAGGAC
>JAKAMV010000104.1 GCA_021812735.1 Chloroflexota bacterium
CGAGGGGGCCGAGGCCGATGATCTCGTCGGTGATCTGCTCGAGCATCCGCACGCGCTCGGCGCGGGTGAGCGCGAGGCCTTCCTCGTCGACGATGCGGCCGAAGATCTCCTCGATCTGGCGGCGGACCTCCACCTGGTTGGCGAGGTCGAGGCGGGGGTCGAGCTCCTGGATGACGCGGGTCTGGATCCGGAACTTGACGTCGCGGAACGACTCGCGGACCGGCGCGGTGGCCAGCAGTCGCGCCGCCGACGTCGGCGCGGCCGGCGGCATGCCCCCCGGCGCCGGCGCGGCCGGACCCGGGACGGGTTCCGGCGCGGACCCGGTCCCTCCGGGTCGCGCGCTCTCGATGCGCTTCAGCAAGGACATCGCTTCGGCCTCAACTCACTGGGGACGCACACTCTAACCCCTCCCGTCGAGCGCTCCGGCTAGCGGAGCGAGAAGATCCCTCTCTTCCGCTCGACCTTCGCCCGCTGCGCCGGGGCTGCCGCACCGCCGCCGAGGAGCGCCCGCGAGATCTTGAGGACGTCCTGCGATACCTGCATCTCGCGGTTGCTCGTCACGAACGGGACACCACGGTTCAACGCGTACACGACGGTCCGGCCGTCGCTGATGATCTGGTGGTCGATCTTCCGGCCGATCGACTGCTCCACGTCCGACACGCGGATGCCGAGCGCCGAATCCGCGCGGTTCAGGACCAGCACGATCCGGTCCCGGGGATAGCCGAGCTGCTCGGCGATCTCCAGGAACAGCCGGATGCTCTTGATGCTGGTGATCTCGAGGGTCAGCACCGCGAGGATCACGTCCGCGGTGTCGAGGATCGCGAGCGTCGTGTCGCTGAACCACGCGGGGCAGTCGACGACGACGAGGTCGCTCGTCTGCCGGAACATGTCGACCACCCGCTTGGCGGCGACCGGCGTGATGAGATCGGCGGTCTCCGGCGACGGCGGCGCCAGGAGGACCCGGAGGCCGGACGAGTGCGACACGGTGAACGTGTCGAGCGACTCGGCCTCGCCGCTCTGCAGCTCCGGGATCAGGTCGGCGATCGACTTGGACCGGGGGTTCAGGTTCAGGAGGATCGCGACGTCGCCGAACTGGAAGGCGGCGTCCATGAGGACCACGTCCCCCGCCCGCTCCGCCGCGGCCGCGACCGCCACGTTCACCGCGACGGTCGTTCGCCCCACGCCGCCCTTGGGGCTGAAGACGGCGACCACGCGCCCCGGCTCACGATCCGACCGCGCGGCTGCCTGGGCATCCGCGCGCGGCATGACCGGCATCCGGCCCATCTTCTCCCGATCGCGCTCGTACACCTGCCGGATCGACGCCGTGAGCTCGTCGCTGCTGAAGGGCTTCACGAGGAACTCGCGGGCCCCGGCGAGCATCGAGCGGCGCAGGTAGTCCGCCTCGCCCTGGACGGACATCATCACGATCGACGCCGTCGGCACCAGCGCCGCGAGGCGCTCGGTGGCGGTGATGCCGTCCATCTCCGGCATGTTGATGTCCATGAGGACGACGTCGGGGACGAGCTTCTGGGCCATCTCGATGGCCTCGGGGCCCGAGGCGGCAGCGCCCACGACCGAGAGATCCCGCTCGAAGCTGAGCAGCTTCGTCAGGTGATCGCGGGTCTCCGCGATGTCGTCCACGATGAGGACGCGGATCTGGTCGTCCATGGGCCTGCCCATCCCCGACGGCGGCGGCGGCCGGGCTCACGCGCCCGGCTCACCGTCACGGCGTCGGCGGAAGGCTCGCCTCCAGGATCTGCGGCGGGAGGACGCCATAGTCTTGGATCAGCGTCTTGAGCACGACGCCGGTCGTCTCGACGGCGGCCGCGTCCTTGTCCTTCGGCGAGCGCAGGATGAGCGTGACGTTGTTCCCCGACAGCGCCGTCCCCATCGGCTTCGCGTCCTGCTGAAGGAACTGCACCACCTCGGCCTGCTGCGTCGTCATCCCGAGGATGATGATCTGCTGGGCGCTCGCGAGGTCCGGCACGGTGCCGGTCGTATCGGTCGTCCCGGAGCTCGCGCTGGCTCCCAGCACGCCGCGGACCTCGACGTTCTGGAGGATCACCTTCGACGAGTCGCCCTCGAGGCCCGGCAGGTCCACGGCCTGGGGCGGAGCGCTCGGATCGGCTCCCGGCACGAGCAGCGTCTGCTTGATCCCGAGCGTGACAACCACGTCCACCCGGTCGCCCGGCAGGATGAGCGTCCCGACTCCGGTCACCGCGTCGACGCGGACGGCGACGGCCACGAGGCCCGCGGGAAGATCCTTCGAGATCGACGTCTGACCGGTGCCCGCGAACATGGACTGCGTGAGGTACGCGCCCTTCGCGATGTCCGTGCGCGCGACCTGGCCGATGACCTCGCCGGCCTGCTTGAAGTAGTCCGGCTTCGCGTCGACCAGCGGGATCTGCTGCGTCGTGACGTCCCCGTCCGTGATCGCATCGCCGAGCTTGATGTCGCGCGTCGCGACGACCACGTTGGCCTGGGGCTCCTGTGTGGCGCCGCCGCCACTGCCCTGGTTGTTGAACACGACGATGATCCCGATGAACGCCACCGCGGCGAGAAGGATCCCGACGAGGAGGATCAGCCGGTTCGTGCGCTTCACGCTAGGACTCCCCCACCTGATTGGACCTTCACTCTAGCACCGGCTCCCCGGGCCGGGACTATACCAAAGGGCTACCGGCATACAGGAGCAACGGCTGAGGGACGGCGGCCCGTGATCCCTTCGAAGGCGTGTCCGCGCCGCTCCCGGGCCTGGGACGGTCGCCCCGGAATCGGAGACCGCCGGCCCGCGTTCGGCAGGCCGGCGGTCTGTTGGATGGGCTGCGACCCTCAGAACCCGTCGAGGATCGACTGGAAGATGGCGGCGACGGGCGGCGCGATGAACGCGAGGACGCCGACGACCGCCAGTGCGACGAACGCAAGGATGAGCGCGTACTCGACCAGGCCCTGGCCTCCCTCGTCGCTGCGGATCGATGCGACGGATGAACGGATGAGTGCGAGGACGTAGGGAAGCATGCTGCGTATCACCTCCTTCCCTGGAGGATCCCCCGGCTCACGGTCGAGGGTCGAGATCGTGAGGATCTGGGTTCGATCCGACGCACATCGCGAGGGACCCGCGCCGTGCGGTCGAGCCGTCCGGCCCGCACCTGAACGGTACGGGGCCGCGCCCGCCGTGCCAAGACCCGATGGTCCTCGTCGGCGCCCCGGCGCACCGGACCGAGGTACCTCGAGAGCCCCCGGATAGTCCGACCGCCGGCCCGAGAGGCGGGCCGGCGGTCGGATCTCGGTCGCGACGACGACTAGAGGTTGTTGACGACGCTCTGGAGGATGGCGGCGATCGCCGGGCCAAGGAGAACGAGGACGGCGATGGCGGCGATGGAGACGAGGGCGAGGATGAGGGCGTACTCGACCATGCCCTGGCCTTCCTCGTCACGACGGATGGACGCGATGAGTGCGGTGATGTACGGAAGCATGCTTGCTTCACCTCCTTTCCTCGAAGATCCCCCGGCTGCTGCCGGGAGTCGTAGCGCGACGAATCGAGGTCCGGGTGGGACGCTCGGCCGCTGCGGCAGGATGCCACCGCGGCCACCTGAGTGCAAGGTCCTGATGTCGCGCGGAAGGAGCTGGTGTTGCGCGGGCGCCCCGGCTGCGCGGCGTCACGGACCCTTCTGTTCGTCCCCCAGGATCCGATCCCGGTGACCGCTCGTTTCATCGAGCGACGCTCACGCTACATCGCGAGGGGCAGGGGCGCGCATGGCACTTCCGTCACGCGGGGGCTGGTCCTTCCGTCCTGCCGGTCCGGTGCGGACCGCCACCGGTCCCGCGCCACCGCTGTTTCCGCGCGCTGCCGTCACGCCGGCTGCTGGACCTGGGCGCCGATGAAGTCGAGGATCGCGGCGAGCTGCGGCCCGAACACCACGATCGCGACGACGGCGACCACCGCGGCGATGCCGAGGATGAGCCCGAGGTCCACGAGGCCCTGGCCGGCACCCGCCTGCCGCGACCGCCCGAGGGCCATCGGCGGCCCCGAGGCCCGCCGGCTCTCGTTCGTCACGCCCCGGGCAGGTCGATGGCGACCCGCAGCCGGTGGCCGTCCTCGTCGAGCGAGACGTCGGCGCCGACCGTGGCGGCCCGTTGCCCGATCTCCCGGAAGACCTCGATCGGCAGGGCGGTCTCGGCCGGGTCGCGGACCTTGGGAGCGGCGTCGGCGACGCGCTGGCGCATCATCTCGGCGAGCGCCGGGGGGACGCTCCCGCCACCCTGCGCCTCGGACTCGCCGTGCTGCGCCTCACCCTCGGTCCCCGCTGCCGGGTCGCCGGTCGCCAGCGCCGGGACGGGTCCGTCGTACGGCGTGGAGAGCACGGCCACGAGGCGCATCCCCCAGTCGAGACGGATCGAGACTCGCTCCGGCTGCGTCGCGACGAGGGCCGCGAGCGCCTCGTCGACCATCCGGAAGAGCCCGCTCTCGACGTCGATCGGCAGGCGCCGGTCGGCCCCGATGGAGTCGAAGTCGATCGCGACCTTCGCCCGGCGGCTGCGCTCGCGCGCCGCCCGGCGGAGGGTGGGCAGGAGGCCGAGATCGTCGAGGACCATCGGCCGGACGTCGAAGATGAACGTCTTCGTCGCCTCGAGCGTCCGCTGGACCATCCGCACCAGCTCGGCGATCTCGCCGGCGGCCGCGTCGGGATCCGAGGCCTGCAGCCGCTGGACGATCTGGGCCTGCAGGACGATGTTGGTGAGGCTCTGTGCGGGCCCGTCGTGCATCGCCCGGGCGATCTCGCGCCGCAGGTCCTCCTGCGCCGTGAGGACGATGCGCGAGACCCCGGTGCGTGCTCTCTCGCTTGACGCGGCGGTGGGGAGGTCCATCCCCTCGAGCGCTGCGCGGATCTCGACCAGCCGCTCGCGGAACCGGACGATCGTCCGGCGCTTCCCCTCCAGCACGTCGATCGACGCCTGCATGACGCCCGACTTGCGCGTCACGGTCACAAGGGCCTGGTAGGCCTCGGTCACCTCCTGCATGCCGACCGAGCGCCCGCTCGTCACCTGCGCGATGCGCTCGCCCGCGTGCTCGAGCCGCTGCTCGTGGCGCGCGCCCTCGTTCCGCGCCTGCTGGATGAGCAGGTCGATCTCGGAGAGCTCGGCGTCGAGGCCCGCGATGTCGGCCGAGATCCGCGCGACCAGGTCGACGCCGGGCGCCCCCTCCGCCCCACCCGGGGGGGGCGAGGCGGCATCCGCGTCAGTCATCGGGCATCTTGATCCAGCCCTGGCGCATCGCGTAGACGACCGCCTGCGTCCGGTCGTTGACCGAGAGCTTCCGCAGGATGCTCGACATGTGGTTCTTCACCGTCTGCTCGCTGATCGAGAGGGCGAACGCCACCTGCTTGTTCGTCATCCCCTGGGCGATGTTGTCCAGGATCTCGACCTCCCGCGGCGACAGCGGGGCGAAGATCGGCTGGGCCTCCTGCCCGTAGACGGCGAGCTCCCGGAACTCCTTGAGCACCCGGCCGGCGACCGTGGGCTTGGCGAAGACCTTGTCGTTGATGAGGTACTCGCCACTGCGGACCCTGCGGATGATGGTCACGAGGTCGTCGGGGCCGATGTCCTTGAGGATGAACGCCGCCGCACCAGCCTTGATGGCGTCGAAGAGCGCGTCCTCGTCCTCCTCGTCTGCGAGGATGATGATCCCGGTCGCGGCCAGCTCGCGCTTGAGACGCTGCGTCGTCTCGATCCCGTTGGAGATCGGCAGCGTCAGGTCCATGAGGACGATGTCCGGCGTCAGCTCGACGGCCACCTCGAAGGCGTCACGCGCGTTGTCCGCCTCGGCGACAACGGCGAAGTCGGGCTCCCGGGACAGGATGTCGCGGATCCCGATCCGGAAGAACGCGTGGTCGTCGACGATGAGGATCTTCGTCGGCTCACCGGAGCCGCGCCGGTCCGGTCCGCCGCGCCGTCGGTCGGGACCGCTGTACTCGGTCATCCTGGCTTCCCCTCCCCTTCGATCGCCAGCCGGACCACGGTGCCCGCGCCCGGCCTGGATCGAACGATCACGGTGCCGCCGACGAGCTCGGCTCTCTCCCGCATGAACTGGAGCCCGAAGTTCTGCCGCCCGCGGGACCCGATCGCGTCGACGTCGAACCCGCGGCCGTCGTCGCAGACCTCGAGGATCCACGTCCCGCCGGCCTCGGACGTCGCGACGGTGACCGTCCGGGCACCCGCGTGCTTACGGGTATTCTGCAACGCTTCCTGCAGGACCCGGAGCACGACCATCTGCTGCATGTCCGTCAGGCGCTCTGCCCGGCCTTCCAGGACGGTCTCTGCGCGGACCTCCACGCTGGCCGTCAGGGTGGCGAGCGCCTCGCGGATCGCCCCGTCCAGGCCCACCTCGTCGAAGGATGGCGGTCGGAGCTGGGCGATGAAGCCGCGGATGTCGGCGAGCTCCCGGCGCATGACCTCGCGCAGGTAGCGGAGCTCCGTGCGCGCGAGCCGCGTGTCGCGCTCCATGAGCCGCTCGACGTAGTCCACCTGGAAGAACGCGTTCGCGATCATCTGAGCAGGCCCGTCGTGGATCTCCTGCGCCAGCCTGACGCGCTCCTGTTCGCGCGCCTCGAGCATGCGCATGCGCATCTCCGCGGCGTCCGCAGGGACCTCGCCGCCCGCCGACCGCGCCGGATCGTCGCGCTCCAGGAACCGCCACGCGCTCTCCAGCCCGCGCGTGACCAGCTCGAGACGGGCGAGGTCGCGTTGACGGTCCCCAAGGTCGGCGCCCGCCATGTCCACGGACCGCCGCAGGTCGTGTCGTACGGCGATCGCGGCGGCATCCTCGGCGGCGGCCTCGGTCTCGCGCCCGGCGTCCGTCACGCCGGCCCGATGGTCGCCTTCCGGGACCATCTGCCGGTCCATCCGCTCGAGCGTGGACCGGTCCTGGTGCCATCGGCGCAGCTCGATGCGGTGCGTCTCGCGGTACAGGTCCGTGATCGCGCGCAGCTGGTTCGCCGCGTAGCCGAGCGCGCCCTTCGCCTCTGCGTAGAGCGCGTCGAGCCGCTCGTCGTCCGCGTCCGGACGAGCGACGCGCAGGTCGGAGCCGGCCGGGCCCTCCATCGCGACGAGTATACGGGCGCCCCCGGGCGCCTCTGCCGTCACGGGGGCACCACCGCTGCGTCGGGGCACCACCGCGGCCCGGACGCCCCGCGGCCCGGGCACCACCGCGACCTCAGGGGGCGCCGCGCGACGGCTCGACGGAGACCACGAGGAGGCGCGCCCCGAACGTGCGGGCCGCCGACGCGCCTGCCCCGTAAACTCCCTCAGATGCATCCAACGGCCCTGACCGTGGTCCTGCCGGCCTTCAACGAGGAGGCGCGGCTCGGGGCCGGCCTTGACGAGCTGTTCGCCTACATCGATGGTGAAGAGGCCCGTGCGTCTCTACCGCCCAGGGTCAGCGTCCTCGTCGTGGACGACGGGAGCTCCGACGGCACCGCGGCGATCGCGCGGCATCGACCTGAGGCCAGGGGTGGTGTGGACGGCACTCCAGCGAGGCTGTCAGTGATGACGGTCCCCCACGGCGGCAAGGGCGCCGCGGTCCGCGCGGGCGTGCTCGCGGCCGACGGCGACCTCGTGGTGTTCGCTGATGCCGACATGGCGACGCCGCCCGACCAGCTCGCGCTCCTCGTCGCGGCCTTGCGCGACCACGACGTGGCACTTGGAAGCCGCATCCAGTCCGACGGGTCCGACATGCGGGCGAGCCAGCCGCTGTTCCGACGTCTCCTGGGGCGGGCATTCCACGCCCTTGCCTCGGTCTGGGCCGTCGGCCCGGTCCAGGATACGCAGTGCGGCTTCAAGGGCTTCACTCGCGAGGCGGCCGGCGACCTCTTCACGCGCCAGCGGATCCGCAGCATCGTGTTCGACGTCGAGATCATCTACCTCGCGCGGCGCCGCGGATTCAGGATCGCCATCGTTCCAGTCCGGTGGGCGGATCGGCGCGGATCGCGGATGCATCCGGGACCCGGACTGGCACTCCGAGTGGGTTGGGATCTGCTCAGGATTCCAATCGTCCACCGGCGCGAAGCAGGGGCCCGCCGCACGTGACATTCGTCACACGGGCCTGCGGCTGACCCAGTCGGTCATGGGTGGATCTTCCATGTGAAGGCCAGCCATGCGAGAGCTCCCTGGAGCACGAGGAAGAGCGTCGGCAACACCAGCCGGACCCATGCGGCGCGTCGCCGCGCAAGCACCCAGTCGAACGGCCACGCGACGGCCAGAAACCGCGTCGACGATGTGATCCGGCTCCCCGCAACCAGACCAGCGAACGGAATCGCCGCGACCAGCCAGTAAGTTGCGGGCATCCTGTCGGGTCGGAAGTACACGAAGAGGAACAGGTGGAAGAGGATCGACCCGAGCCAGACCGCGAAGGCGAGGTAGGACAATCCGAGGAGCTCCGCCGAGGCGCTCGCCGATAGCGCCCCGGACGTGGGTGACCCGCCCGACTCGCCGAGCGCGATGACGTAGGGTCGCGTCCACAGCGACTGGCCGTGGAGCCAGGCGAGCGGGTCGCCCGTGACGCTCGCCAGGTGTGCGCTGAAGAGCGCCAGAGCCAGCGGTCCAAGTGCCAGCCAGGCCCAGGCCCGGCGGGCTCTCATGTCAGGGTCGCGAAGGACGAGGACGAGGAGCGGGATCGCCAGAAGGACCCCGGGCGGGCGCGTGAGTGTGGCCAGGGCGACGAGGAGACCGGTGAGCACCGGGCGCCGAGTCTCTGCGGCGAGGAATGCGGTCGCCGCCAGCAGGAGGAACAGCCCATCGCTGTATGCCAGGCCGAACGCGAACGCCCCGGGCGCGACCGCGATGAAGACGAGACTCCACATCGCGGGGTCGCGGCCCATGTGGCGGATCCCCAGCCCGTAGATCGCGACGAGTGAGGCACCGAACGCGGCATTCGCGACCAGCACGCCGGCGATGTCGACGTCCCCCAAGGTGAGGATCGAGCCGATGCGCGCGAGGATCGGGAAGAGCGGGAAGAAGACGTAGTCGACGTACGGCCCGAAGACTGGCGCCGCATGGTAGCCGGACACGGCGATCCCGAGGTAGTACCGGCTGTCGTAGATCGTCAGGCTGGTGAGGAGCGGAGTGTCGGTCCATCTGAGCCACGCAGGAGGTGCCGCCTGCGTGGCCTCCACTGCGACGGCAACGCCGAGCAGGAAGAGCCGCGTCGTGACGAACAGAGCGGCGATGCGAGGGAGCGCCCATCGCCAGTCCGGCGCGGTCTCGGCCGGGGATGCCATCGTCCTATCGTCGAGTGCGCCGTGCACCCGGACAGTCTACGGGGTCGATCGCTCGACGCTGGTACCAGGCTTCGGGGGTCACACCCGCCCGCGTCCTGCTACGCTCGCCCGGTGACACGGCCTCCCGGCAGGTCCTTCCGCAGGTCGACCCCCGCATGAGGAGCGCCAGGCCGCTGGCCCTGCCCGCGCCGTCGTGGCCGGCCGTGCTCACGGCGCTGCTCGTGATGGCGCTCGCGACCGCCGCGTACCTCCTGTCGAGCCTGCTCCTGTCGGACACGGGGACGTTCTTCGACGCCGGACGGCCCGACTTCTTCTGGCTCGCGGAGGCCTTCCTGGGTGGCCGGACCTGGCTGGCGCGCCCGCTCGGAGCCCACGACGTCGTGGTCCTCGGCGGCCGCGTCTACGTCCCCTTCGGGCCGGGCCCGGCGCTCGCGCTCGTCCCGCTCGTGGCCGCGGTGGGCCGGGCGGTCGCCGTCTCCTGGGAGCCGATCGTCGATGCGCTCCTCGCGGGGGCCGGTGTCTCCCTCTGCTGGGTCCTCGCGGGACGCCTCGGGGTCGCGCGCATCGGAGACCGCATCTGGATCGTCGTCCTCTTCGGGTTCAGCACCGCGATGTGGTGGGTGACCGTCCGCGGCGGGGTCTGGCACACGGCGCACCTCGTCGCCTCGATCCTCACGCTTCTCGGCCTGGTCGAGGCGTTCGGGCGTCGGCGGCCGGTCCTGCTGGGCCTCCTCGCCGGCGCCGCATTCCTCACGCGTGCGCCGCTCATCCTCGCGGTGCCGTTCTGGGCGTGGTCGGTGCTGCCGCGCGAGGGCGACCGCGGGTGGGAGGGCGGACGGCACCCGTCGGTCGCCCGTCGATGGGCGCTCCTCGCGATCGGCCTCGCCCCCGGCGTCCTCTTCGCGTTCTGGTACAACGCCGTCCGCTTCGGGTCGCCGCTCGAGTCCGGGTACGCGCTCGCGACGCTGCCCGACTGGCTCGCGGACCAGCGCGCCCGGGGCCTCTTCTCGGTCGTCCACCTGCCGATGAACATCGAGTACTTCCTGCTCAAGCTCCCGCGGTTCACCACGGCCTTCCCGTGGATCCGGCCCGACTGGCTGGGGATGTCGGTCCTCTTCACGAGCCCGGGCCTGCTCCTGGCGATCCGGGCCGACTGGCGCGACCGCGTCCCGTGGGCGCTCCTCGGCACGGCCGTCCTGGTCCTCGTCCCCAGCCTCCTCTACTACGGCGGCGGCTGGCTCCAGTACGGCTACCGCTACTTCCTCGACTCGCTCCCCTTCGTGATGGCGCTCGTCGCCCTGGCGGCGGTGCGGGTGGGCGTCGGCTGGCTGTGGCGGGTCGCGATCGCCTTCGGCGTCGTCGTCAACCTGATCAGCGTCTACTGGGTCTACCGGAGCTGACGGGGCGGGCGACCGGTGGGAGACCGGCGCCAGCCGGCTCCCGGCCGTGCCGGTGATATCCTCGGCGCCGTGACCCAGCCTGCCACCGTGGACGCCGACCCCGCCTGTCCGGACGGGGGCGCCGCGGGCCGGAGCGTGCCGTCGTGACCTCCGGGCCCATCGTAGCCGCGCTGCGCCCCCTCGTCGCGCGCCGCACGACGTTCGACGCGGTCGCGCCCGCCACCTGGGACGCCCTCGCCGCCCGCAACCCGTGGGCCACGCCCTTCGCGCGCTGGGCGTTTCACCGGGCGTGGTGGGACGGCTACGGCGAGACCGCGCACGACGAGACGATCCTCGTCGTCGATCCCGCCATGGAGGACCGGGGCGAGGAGGCGCTCGTCGCGATCGTCCCGCTCATGCACCGCCACGGCGTCGAGCCCACCGACGAGGCCCGCCAGACCAGCCTTCGCCGGGAGCCCGACGGGAGGCTGACGCCGCTCGTGGCCACCGACAAGGTGGTGTTCTTCGGGGCGTCGTACCACGCCGACTACGCCACGGCCCTGGTCGATCCGGCCGACCTGCCGTCGGTCGCCGAGGCGGTCGTGGACCTGCTGACCGTGGCCGCCGGCCCGCACGCCGCCCATCCCGAGCCATGGGACGTCGTGGACCTGCGCCGGCTGCGCGAGAGCGACCCCGTGCTCACCGCCTTCCATTCGGCGTTCGCCGCTCGGGCGTCGGGGACGGGCTGGGAGGTCGGCGTCGAGCAGGAGGACGTCTGCCCGGTGGTCTCTCTCCCGGCGGGCGTGGAAATCGACGGCTACCTCGCGACGCTCGGGAGGAAGGAGCGTCATGAGATCCGTCGCAAGGTGCGGCGCGCCGAAGCCGCGGGTCGGATCGACCTCGTCCCCTCGGCGGACCCCCCCGCCGACCTCGAGGCGTTCATCGACCTCCACCAGCGCCGGTGGGGGGACGACGGCCTCTTCCCGCCCACGGAGGGCGGCGCGATGAGCCGCCGCTTCTTCGCCCGCCTCTTCGAGCTGCTCGCCGGCGACCCCGTCCTCGACCTGCGGTTCCTGGAGGTGGCCGGCCGGCGCATCGCCGCGGGCGTCGGATTCGACGATGGCGTGTCCGTCTACTACTACAACGCCGGCGTGGACCCGGACGCGCGCGATCTCTCGCCCGGCGTGGTCATGGTGGAGCGCTACGTGCGCGACGCCCTGGTGCGGGGCAGGAGGCGGCTCGACTTCCTCCGCGGGAACGAGCCGTACAAGTACGAGTGGGGTGCCGTGGACGAGCCCATCCACCGTCTCCTCGTCACGCGCGCATGAGGACATGAGCGCACCCCTCCCCGGCGATCCGCTGTACACGTTCCCGCCGCGCGGACCGCTCCCTCCCGGCGGCCCGGTCCGCGTCGTGGAGCTGCTCGCGACGGGCACGAACGGTGGAGCGCAGGAGCACGTGTACGGGCTGCTCTCACGGCTCGACCGGGAGCGGTACTCGCCGACCGTTGTCTCGCTGTCACCCGGCGCGTCCGTCCGGCGGATCGCGTCGCTGGGCGTGCCCACGCTCGTGATCGACGAGCCGGACGACGCCATCGCGGTGGGAGCGCTCGCGGCGTCCATGGTCGACCTGCGGCCCGACGTCCTGCACAACCACATGTACCGGGCGGAGCTGGTTGGGACCCGGGCCGCCATCGCCCTCGGCGAGATCGGTCGGCGCCGGCCGTACGTCGTCTCCACCGTCCATTCGAGCCGCGTCCGATCGCCGGAGGACCGGGCGGAGCTCCGCCGGCTCACCCCGAGGATCGACCAGCTCATCGCGGTCTCGCGGGCGATCGAGGCGAAGATCCGGCACGAGGAGCGCGTCGGCGCACCCGTGCGGCTCGTGTACAACGGCGTGGACCTCCACCGGTACGACCACCAGGAGCCGTGCTGCACCCTGCGCGACGAGTACGGGATCGAGGCCACCGCGCCGATCGTCGGGGTCATCGCCCGCCTGGAGCCCGAGAAGGGCCACCGGACGCTGCTCGACGCGTGGCCGCAGGTGCTGCGCCACGTGCCCGACGCTCGCCTGCTCGTCGTCGGCGAGGGTTCCCTCCTCACGGAGCTCGCCTGGCAGGCGCGGGAGCTGGGGATCGAGCGACGGGTCGTCTTCACCGGCCGCCGGGACGACGTGCCGGCGGTGACGGCGGCGCTCGACGTGGCCGTCCTGCCCTCGTATCGCGAGGCGCAGGGGATGGTGGTCCTCGAGGCGATGGCGCTCTCGCGGCCTGTGGTCGCGACGAACGTCGGCGGGATCCCGGAGATGATCGAGGACGGTGTGAGCGGGCTGCTCGTGCCGCCCCACGACCCCGATGCGCTGGCGTCGGTGATCGTCCGGCTCCTCCTCGACCATCCGTTCGCGGACACGATCGGCCGGAACGGGCACGATGTCGCCCACGCGCGGTTCTCGATCGAGTTCATGGTCCGTGCGATCGAGGACATCTACGACGAGGGCGCCCGGGCGGTCCGCCTGCAGGACGCGGTCGCGGTCTGACGGGGCGGGTGCGAGGGCTGCCCGCCCCGGCTCCGGCGCCGGTCTGCCGGCCGGGCCCGGGCGTGTAGCATCGGTCCGTGACACTCCTGTCGGCCTCCCGCGCGTTCCGGATGGCCGCGTGGTTCGGGATCGCCCTGCTTGTCTGCTATCTAGTCTTCATCGGCGGCGGGTGGGGCGGCATCTACGTCGTCCAGCTGCGGGTCACGAGCCTGGTCCTCCTCGTCGCCGTTCTCGTCGCCTGGGCGGTCGTCGCGGCTGCCCGCCCCGCCTGGCGGCCCCGGTCGGCCATCTGGCCCGCGCTCGCGCTGCCGCTGGCGGCCATCGCCGTCTCGGCCATCCTCTCCCGCTCGCCTCGGATCAGCGTCGAGTACCTGGCCTGGGCCGTCGTCCTCGTGGCGCTCTACCTGCTCCTCCAGCGCCTGCTGGCGAACGACTTCTTCCGGCCCCGGATGATGGGCCTCGCGGTGCTGCTGTGCGCCGCGATCGGCGTCCTATATGTCGCCGTCTGTCTCGAGCGGTGGGTCGCCTGGTGGGGCCTCGTTGGTCACTTGGCAGCTCCGCCGCTCCGCCCGGGGTTCGCGAGCATCACCTGGGGGAACCCGAGCGCGGTGATGACGATCGAAGTCCTCCTCTTTGCCGCGTCGGCCGCCCACCTCGGGCTCGCCGCGCGAGGCAGGCGCCTGGCAGTCGCGCTGCTGGCGGCCCTCACGCTCGCGGTCACCCTGCTGAGCGGGTCGCGCGCGGGCTGGCTCGGGCTGGCCATCGCCGTCGCCGTCATCGCCGTCGCCTGGGTTCTGGTGGCGGATAACCGGGCGACCCTCCGCCGGCTGCTCGCCACGCGCGTCGCCCGCGTCGGCGTCGCCGTCGCTGGGCTCGCCGGCATCGCGCTCCTCGTCGCCCTCGGGCCGGCGATCGTCTCGCGAGCCCAGTCGGGCGGCGAGGCCCTCCGCGCCTCGTACCTCGCCGCCGCGCTCCGGATGGGCCTCGAGTCACCGGTGGTGGGGTCGGGCTCCGGGATGTGGGTCGTCCAGCGCATCGCGTACACGCCGTCGACCGAGCCCGACTACTATATCCCCCACGCCCACGACGTCTACCTCCAGACGTTCGCCGAGCACGGTGTCCTCGGCCTCCTGGCGGGCGTGATCGCGATCGGCTGCCTCGTCTGGCTCGTGGTCCGGGCGATTCGCAGCAGCGACGCGACGCGCCGGCGGTTCGGCTGGTGCCTCCTCTTCGCGGCAGCCTACTTCGGCGCCCACCAGTTGCTCGACTTCTACCCGAACATGCCGGCGGCGCTCTTCGCCTTCGCCATTCCGGTCGCCTGGCTCGACGCCGCGAGCGATCGCTCGATCGTCCCGCTCGCGACGCACCCCGGGCTGCGCCGGCTGGCCGGTGCCGGGCTGGCTGTCGCGATCGCGGTCTCGTTCGTCTTCATCGGCTGGAGCGAGAGGTCGGCGCTGGCGATGGACGAGGCCGTCCGTGCGGCGAACGCGGGCGATTGGGCCGCGACGATGGGACCGGCCGCCGAGGCCGTCCGCCTGGACGCGGCGATGCCCGCGAATCGCTTCGCCGAGGGGCTCGCCGCGGCGCACGCGGGCGATCTCGCGACGGCCGAGGCGGCCTTCGCGGCGACCGCGGCCGCGGACGACCTCCCCGTGGCCTGGCTCGACCTCGCCGCGGTCCAGGTCGCGCAGGGCGAGAGGGACGCCGCGCGGGACTCGCTGCGGCGCGCGCTCCGCCTCGGCGACCAGCAGGCCGCCGTCGCCTTCGCGGCGGGGGACCTGTACCGGCGCCTCGGAGACGAGGATGCGGCGCGCGCCGCCTACGTCACCGCGCTCCGACTCGCACCCAGTCTCGCGGGCGACCCTCACTGGACGAGCGACCCGGCGCGCGCCGCCCGATGGCCTGCGCTCGTCGACGAGGCGCTGGCGGCGATGCCACCGGAGTCGGCCGTAGACGCCGCCCTCTCCGCCGGCGAGATCAGCCGCGCCCGCGCGATCGCGGATACGGTCGACGGCCCCGCCGCGCGGTCGTTCCTGCTTGTCGTGACCGATGCGTGGTCGGGGAGCGACGCGGCCTGGGCCGACCTCCAGAACGCAGCCGCCGCGCGCCCGCTCGACCTGGGCACCCTCACCTGGGCCGCCCGGATCGCGGCCCGCCGCGGCGACGACGCCGAGGTGCTCCGCTATCGCCGCTGGATGGACGTCGTGATCGGCGGTGCAGGCGCCGGTGGGCGGGAGGTCCGGGTCGATTGGACCCATGCTCGATCGGACGAGCTCACAGGGCTGTCCGGCGAGTACTACGGGCACTACACATACCGGCGAGCGACGCCGTGGGATCAGCTGGTACCTGGCCTGCCGGCGTTGGTCTGGCGCTGATCCCGGCGGCCGGGCGCGGTGCGAGGCACCCGGCCGCAAACGCGGCGGCCGCCTGTAGCATCTGGTCGTGCGCAAACTGGCGGTTTCCATCGATGCCGTGTGGGTGTCTGTCGCTGTCGCGGTGCCGGGGCTACTCACGCTTCTCTCGCCGCTCGGGACCGTTGACCTCGCGTATCAGATCCGAACGGGCGACCTGATCCTCGCCCACCGAGCGATCCCGTCCGTCGACACGTTCACCTTCTCGGCGGCGGGCGCTCCGTGGACCGTGCAGCAGTGGGGCGCGGCGGTGTTTCTCGCCGCTGGATTCTCGACCGCCGGCTGGTCGGGCATCCTCGTGCTCACCGCCACCATCGTGGCGGCTGCGTTCGCGCTCGTTCTGGCGGCCTGCCTGCTGATGGGCGCCGCACCCCGCACCGCAGCGGTCCTCACGGTCGTCGCGTACGTCACCGCATTCGGCGCGCTCGCCCCTCGTGCACAGCTCTTCGCCGTCCTCTGCTTCGCCGCGACGCTCGCGCTCGTGGCTGGCCGGTCACGTTCACCCCGTCGGTTTCTCCTCACGCCGCTCATCCTCCTCGCGTGGGCGAATCTCCACGGGAGTTTCGCGCTCGGCCTGCTCGTCATCGGATGGGGCCTTCTCGAGGATCTGAGCCGGCGGCGACCTGCCTGGCGTCGCGACGTGCTCGTGCTCACACTCTCCGCCGTCGCGACGTGCGTGACGCCGTTCGGGCCCGCCGTCTGGCTCTACGCGGTCGAGCTCGCTTCGAACCCGACCATCTCGTCGCTCATCGCCGAGTGGCAGTCCATGACGATCCGCTCGCCCATCGGGATGGTCTTCGCCGCATCCGCGATCGCCGTCGGGACCGTGCTGGTCGCTCGCCGCCGACTCGTCACATGGCCTACGCTGCTCTGGCTTGCGGGCCTCTTCCTTCTGTGCCTGTGGACCCAGCGCGCCATCGTCTGGTGGGCGCTCGGCGCGGCGGTGGCGGTCGCCGGGCTCCTCGCAGCGGAACCGGCAGCTGACCCCGCGACCCGCCTCGATCGCTGGCTGAGCACAACTGCCCGGCGCCACATCTCCCCGGTGAACGGGGCGCTGACGTTGGGGATCGTCACCGCGCCCGTCATCCTCGCGTTCGCAGTGCTCGTGCGCCCGTCAGATCCCGTGACGGGCCCGGCCGGCGTCCTGCGGGATGCCCCACCGGGCCTCACCGCCGCCGTTGCGGAGCAGGCAAAGCCCGCAGATCGGATCCTCAACGCCCAGCGGTGGGGGTCGTGGCTCGAGTGGGCCGTCCCGGAGGCTCTCGTGTTCGTGGACTCACGGATCGAGATCGTCCCTCGTGAGGTTTGGGATGACTACATCGCGGTCACGCGCGGCCGATTCGACTGGCGCAGCATCGTGGACCGCATCGCTCCCGACATGATCGTCGCGTCTCGTGCCGACCAGCAGGCTCTGATAGATGCGATCGCCGCCGATCCGGCGTCGGGCTGGCGCGAGGTCTACGCGGACGACGACGGCGCCGTCTACACGCGGAACCCCTGACCCTCCGCGGCCCGGGCCCCGCGCCCGGCCCCTGCCCCCGCGCCCGCCGCAGGCCCTACAGGAGGCTCGTCGCCCAGTACCGCTCGGCGCCGCCCGGCACGCCTCCCAGGCGCCCGATCCGGTCGGCCAGCGCGCGCACCGCGTCGCCCATCGCGTCCACGCCCGCGAAGAGGCGCTCCATCTGGCTCTCGTACAGCGCGATCCCGCGGATCTTGCGCTCGACCACGTCGGACGTCGCCGCATACTCGGGCGTCAGCGCCACGTCCGACGGGATCCCGGCGAGCGCGCCGGCGGGCAGGTTCTCCAGCCGCGCGAAGTCGGACCACCAGGCGTACGGGAAGTCCTCGTAGAAGGTGACCGCTCCCGCGTACCGGGGCCCGGGCATGATCCAGTCGGGATCCTCGGCCAGCAGCGCGACCCCGACCTGTCGCATGAGCTGGTGGTCCACGTGGCCGCCGATCCCGAGCGGGAAGTAGACCTTCTGCGGCTCGAGCCGTGCGATCTCGGTCCGGAGCACCTCGACGGGCGCCGGGTCGTCCGAGCGCACCGCGCCCAGCAGCTGCTCGTCGCCCTCGTAGCCGCGGAAGACCGCGTCCGGGAGGTCGAGGAAGACGATCGACGCCTCGGCGAAGGCGGCGAACCGCTCGTCCTCGAGCCTGCGAGAGGCCATGACGTCACCGGCCATCCGGGCGGCCACGAGCTCGTCCGTCAGGACGGCGCCCTGC
>JAKAMV010000843.1 GCA_021812735.1 Chloroflexota bacterium
AACGTCAGCGTGTCGGTGACGTGGTACTGCCCGTACATCCGCGTCTGGACGTTGAACAACTCCTCGGGGACGCGGATGTGCGCCTGCAGGCCCGACGGCATCTCCGACATCGGCTGGAACAGCGTCGGGAACACGCCCTGCCACGCCCGGATGATGGGATCGGACGGGTCGCTGACGTAGAAGTGCAGCGTCCCGTCGTAGGCGTCCATCGTGATCTTGACGCTGTTGCGGATGTAGTTGAACTGCTGGCCGTCAAGTCCCGAGCTCCCGCCCAGCGACGACCCGTCGAACGAGTTCGCGTGCGGGAAGCGGTCGCTGATCGTGTAGGCGTCCTGCACGTAGACGAGGCGCCCGTTCTGGATGACGAGGTAGGGGTCCTTGTCCAGCTCCAGGAACGGCGCGATCATGCTGATCCGGTCATCGAGCGTCCGGTGGAACAGCAGCTGGCTCTGGGCCGTGATCTGGTTGGAGATCAGCAGGTCCAGGTCCTGGAACCGGGCGGCGAACATCAGCCGGCTGAACATGTTGTCGAGCGGCACGCCGGTCGTGCCCGTCCACCGCGTGGTGGTGTCGGTGCCCCCGTTGCCGGCGGGGATGTCGAACTCGTTCTGCTGGGCGTCCACCACGACGTAGTGGTTGTCCGTCTCCCCGAAGTAGATCCGGGGCTGGGTCACGGTCGGGGCGCCGTTGGACGAGACGGGCGGCAGGTTCTTGATCCACAGCTCCGGCTGGCCCTCGGAGGTCACGCGGTTGACGGGCACCATGGCCACGCCCACGCCGTGCGTGTACACGATGCGCTGGTTCACCCAGCCCGAGCCGATCTGGCTGCTGGCCAGCTCGCGGCCCGAGAGCATCACCTGGCGGAGGTCGCCGTTGATCACGTACCGGTCGGTGTCGACATCGGTGAACGTGTAGTACTGGCGAACGGTCTGGAGCTGGTCGAGGGTCTGCTGGAGCGGGCGGTAGTCCCAGAGGCGCGCATTGGCGAAGGTGGTCGCCTCGGACGTGAGGTCGGAGGCGGTGAGCTGCCCCGTGCCGTCATACGGCGTGCCGTTCCACTCGTTCAGGCCGAACGCGAGCCGCGTCATCTCGATGTTGTTGGCGATGTACGGCTGCTCCTGCGCGTACTGGTTGGGGTCCACGGTGAAGCGCTGGATGAGCTCCGGGTAGACGCTCCCCAGCACGATCGAGGCGGCGAACCACACGCCGACCACCACGCCCAGCGGCCACATCCAGCGCGTGAAGGCGCCGGCGACGAGCAGCGCGCCGGCGATCCCCGACAGCACCGTCAGCACGTCGTAGGCCATGAACCGGGCATGGGCGTCGGTGTAGGCCACGCCGGTCGCGACGCCGGCCTGGCTGTAGACCAGCTCGAACTTGTCGAGCTGGTAGCCGAACGCGATCGACAGGAGGTAGAGCCCGCCGATGAGGGCGAGGTGCACGCGGACGCGCGTCACGAAGACCTCGCCGCCGCGCATGGCGGCCACGAGGTAACGCGCGCCCGCGACGAGCAGCCCGGTGAGGAGCAGGCCGTTGACGACGGTCTGGAGCAGCCGCCAGAACGGCAGCTCGAACAGGAAGAAGCTGATGTCCTTGCCGAAGATCGGGTCGGTGACGGTGCCGGTCGGCGAGTAGGGCACGCGGTGGATCCAGAGCTGGATCGTGTCCCAGGCGCCCGAGAGGGCCCCCGCGACGCCGAGCGCCACCAGCACCGAGAGCCCGGCGATCGCCCACTTCGCGAGCGGGGTCATGTCGGGCACCTCGCCCTCGAGCCCACCCACGCGGATCCCCGGGCCGAACGGGCCACCGGGACCGAAGGGCGACTCGCCGCGGAGCCGCGCGTTGTGCTCGGCCTGTCGCTGCTGCTCGGCGAAGCGGTCGATCATTGCCCGGACGCGGCCCGGGCGCGCTGCATCGAATGGCGGCGCCAGCCGCCCGGCCAGCCACAGGTTGGCGAGCAGGAACGCGAGCGTGACGACGAGGCCGAGGACGAACAGGCTGACCTGCGCGCCCAGCCGCGTCCAGAACACCGACTCGAAGCCGACGCTCTTGAACCAGGCGACGTCGGTCCACAGGTTGACGACGGTCCCGAACAGGAACAGGAACAGCAGGATCGCGGCGACCACGATGACGAGGCCGGCGCGCTGGATCAGCTGGCGCACGGATGGGGGCTGGGCGCCGTCGTTGGGACCGCCAACCGGCCGGCGGGGCCGGTTGCCCCGGCCTCCCCCGGAGGCCCGATGCCGGATCCGGACCGGCTCCTCGTAGTCTGTTCCCTCCGTGTCGTCATCGTCGGCGGCCTCGTCCGCCCGATGGTCGCCCGTCGCGTGGACGCCATCCTCGTCCTGCTCCTCGGAATGACCGGGATCGTCGTCCACGCTCCGGCCCTCGGCCTCGGCGCGCCGGCGCTCCAGCTCCCGCTTGAACTCGTCGAACAGATCGCCCATGCCACGAGTCTATTCCCACTCGTGGCGGCCGGGCACGCGGTCGTGCCCCGAGCACCGGCCCTCAGCGGCCGCGAAGCGACTCCACCGCCCGACGGAAGGCCCCGAGCACGCGATCCGCGACCTGGTTCTGGCCGAGCGTCGCGGCGAGGGCGGGCTCGAACTGGAGCGCCGTCCGGACCACGAGCGGGCAGCGCCACGGCTGCGCGTCGTCCTCGGGCAGATACAGCGGCACCAGGCGCATCGACCAGCGGCCGTCCACCTCCCGGATCAGACCCGAGAGGTTGCCGGCCAGCGTCGGGCCCAAATGGTGCAGCGGCGGCTCCGGCGGCGGGCCGCTGGCGGGCCCGACATCGCGGAAGCTGACCACGCCCTCGTCATCGGCGACCCAGAGGACCGACAGCCACCAGTCATCCGGGCCCTCCTGCGGCCGGCTCATGCCCGCCGACAGGCGCCGCTCGCCGACACGCACCTCGTGCTCGCGGATGTAGGAGGCGCCGGGATGGGGCAGGCGTTCGGGCATCGGCCGAGGATACCGTCGGAGGATCACATCGCCCCGCGCCGGATCAGCAGAGGGATAGCGGGGTGCCGGTCGCGAGCCGGTCCGTCCGTCAGCGGACAGGACGGCGACCCGTCATCTATGCCCGGGGCGACTCATAGCCAATCCTCCGGGCCACACTCCGGGTCCCGGGCGGTCAATCCGCAGTCCTCACCAGCCGCCGATGCGCCGTGCGCATCGGCGGTGGGTGACCGCGCCTCGCGCGCTGCAACGAGTCCTGTGGCGCATGGATGACGGGCTGACGGACGGCGACGGGCTGACGGACGGCGACGGGCTGACGGACGGCGACGGCGGGTTCCGCAGGGGTTCCCGCGAGCCCTACGGGTGCTGCCCGACCGGCGGTGGAGGGGGCGGCGACGTGCTCGGCTCGCCATCGGCCGCGGGGGGATCGGCGGCCGCGGCAGGATCGGCCGCCGCGGCGGGCCCGTTGATCTGGTCGAGGTGGATCCCACGCACGGCCAGGACGTCGGACTTGAGCGCCACCGTCTCCGCGGCAGCATCGGCCTGCTCGGCCTCCAAGCGCAGACGGAGCATCTCGCGACGGACCGCGTCCTCGGGCGGCGCCAGCGACTCGGCCGATTCGCGGTCGCTGGATTCGGGCAGGTCGCGGCCGGTGAGGAACCCGAGCAGGCCGCCCCGCGACCGTCCGGCCTCGGACCGGGCGCGGAGGATGGCCTCCGCGTCGAGCGCCGTGACGCCTGGCACGTTGGGCTCTGCACCGGACGCGTGGATCAGCTGGGCCCCGCACGAGAGGCACTTGTCCACCGACGGATCGGGCAGGGCGGCGGAACACCACGGGCAGCGGCTCTCGGACGTGCTCATCGGCTCGGACATGCGGCGAATTGTGGACCCCCGGGGTGGCGATTACACCCCTGACTTGACTGGTACGAGACTCCCACTC
>JAKAMV010000844.1 GCA_021812735.1 Chloroflexota bacterium
GGCCGAGCAGGAGCAGGCGCATCGCGGCCACCTCAGCGCACCGCGGCGGGCACGGCATCGTCCCGGACGGCCCCGGCCACCGCCGCCGGCGCACGTGCCCCCGACGGCCGCCACAGCCCCGACGGCCGACCGTGCCGCCCCGCCAGGTCGTCGGCGATCCAGGCGTCGGTCCACCCGGCGTGGGCTTCCGCGATCCGCGCCGCCGCCTCGCGCAGCTGCGCGTCGATCGGGGCGTCGAAGGCGAGCATCGCGCGACGGTGGAACACGTCCTCGAGCGTCCGCGCGTGCTCGTGGCGGAGCGCCATCACCACCTCGGCACCGATCATCGCGACGTCCTCGCGCAACGGGCGCCCGAGCTCCGGGTGCTCGGCGACGAGCTCGGCGACGAGCCGCGCCCGGCTCCCGTAGATGCCCACGAGCCGTGCCGCGGTCGCCGGCGGGAGGTCGGACTCGATGGCGAGCGCTGCGATCTCGGCTGCGACGCTCCGCGTCACGCCGCCCGGCAGCGGGACGGTCCGCGTCGCGCTCCGGCGGGCCTGCCGGCCGAGCTTCCGCTCGACCTTCGACACCGTCTGGTCGGCGAGGCTGCGGAACGTGGTCAGCTTGCCGCCGACGATCGTGAACAGGCCCTCGAGCTCGGGGGCGTGGTCGACGATCAGGTGCGAGCGCGGGATCTTCGACTCGGGCACGCCCGGCATGTACGGCAACGGTCGCACGCCGGTGTAGACCAGGCGCACGGAGTCGCGCGTCAACCCGGCGGACGGGATGAGGCGGTTCGTCTCGCCCAGGATGTACTCGAACTCGGCGTCGTCCGCGCGCTGCTCGCCCGGGTCGCCCTCGGCGCGAACGTCGGTGCTGCCGATGACGTAGCGACCCCGCCAGGGGATCACGAGCACGGGACGCCCGTCGGCCGCCGCTTCGTAGTACATCGCGTAGCGCGGCGCGCCCGGGAAGGGATCAACCACGAGGTGAGTGCCCTTGGTGCCGCCGATCCGTCGCCGCTGCTCGCCGCCGATCGTGGCGAGCACCGCATCGGCCCACGGACCGGCGGCGTTCACGGTCACCGGCGCTTGCGCGAGGCCCGTCTCGCCGGTCAGCTCGTCGCGGTACTCCACGCCGGTCACGCGGCCAGCCTCAACCACGAGGCGCGTCGCCGGCGTGTGCACGAGCACGCTCGCCCCGGCCTGCTCCGCCCCGAGCGCGTTCTCGACCGACAGGCGCTCCGCGAACTCCGCCTGCGCGTCGTAGAACAGGGCTGCGCCCCGGATCTCGTCGCGGTCGATGCCGGGCACCACCTCGAGCGCGCTCTCGCGCGACAGGATCCGGTGCATCGGCAGCGACTTGTCGAACGACAGGACGTCGTACGCGAGCATCCCCGCGCGCAGGATGAGCGACCCTCGGCGGTTGCGGCGGAGGAACGGCATCATGAACAGGAGCGGCTTCACGAGGTGCGGCGCGGCCCGCAGGAGCCACTCCCGCTCGCGGAGCAACTCGTGCACCAGCCCAATCTCGCCGTGCTCGAGGCACTTCATCCCGCCTTGAATCATCCGGCTGTTCCACGTCGACGTGGCCGCCGAGGGGTCGTCTTGCTCGAGCAGCAGCGTCCGCAACCCGCGCGGCGCCGCGTCGCGCGCGATCCCAGTGTCGTTGATGCCGCCGCCGACGATGAGGTCGTACGGGCGTTCCGTCGGTTGGGGCGTCACCTCGTCTCGCCGCCTCCTCTCTCTCCCCCTCGCTCGAGTCGCCGCTCCCCTCCGGGCTAGAACTGATCCGGTTCGGTGAGGCCGACGCTATCGGCCGCGTGCAGTTCGTCTGCCCGGATGACCTCGATTCCCATCTGTGTGATCGCCGCAAGCTCGTGGGGATCGATTTGGCCAGCCGTGATGATCGTGTCGAGCACATCGAGCGGCGCAACGCGGACGAGGGCTTCGCGCCCGAACTTCGACCCATCGGCGAGCAGCACGACTCGATGGCCTGCATCGATCATCGCCTGCTTGACGGCGACCTCCTCGAACTCGGGATAGGTGAGGCCGGCGGCTGCGGAGACACTGTGGATCGCTAGGAACGTGGTGTCGACGTGAAGCTGACGCAGTGTGGCCACCGCGAAATCGCCGACGGCCCCGAACGTACTCGGCCTGATGATGCCGCCGGTCGAGACCACAGTGACTCCCGGGACGCCGATCAGTTCGCTCGCGTTTGTCACTGCATTCGTGGCGACGACCAGATCGTGCTGGCCCCTGAGCATCCGTGCGAGGCACAGAGTCGTCGTGCCTGAGACGAGGATTATCCGCATGCCGTCGCGAATGAGTGAGAGGGCGGCCTTCGCGATCGCCGTCTTCTCTACTTCGCGCTCGACCAATCGCGTGGAGAACGGCCTTTCGAGCTCCGACGCCGATACCGCACCCCCGTAAGCGCGCGCAAGGACTCCCAGTTCCTCGAGCTTGACAAGGTCTCGACGCACCGTCTCGTCCGTCACGCCGAAGAGCTGCATCAGCTCGTGAACCTTGACGCTCCCGTGCGTCCGAACCAGGTCGGTGATTATCCGCAGACGGTCGGGCCCGAGGGCCCGCTGGTACTGGCTTGCCTCTTGCGGCTCCCGGCTGGCGACTGACACCCCAACCCCCAACCCATCCGAACAACCCACACAAACGCTTGAACGCATACTTCTATCATTCCCACGCAACACCACAACAGGCCAACTCGAGACAGGGTATCCGACGGGGATGATGGTCGACGTCGAGTCGCGTAGTCGCCGCAGAGAGCATCCGGGACAGCCGCGCCGGGCGGAGAATGGGCGCGACGAGCGGCGCGATTGCCTTCCCGTGAACGACCTGTCGTAGTGATCCGGCTGGGTGATGCGCGCCCGGCCCAAGATCTCACGGGATTTGGCCAGAAGTTGCTCCGTCGCGCCGAGGACGTCGCGTGGCGCCGCCGAAGTCTTCGCTGGACGCTCCTAGGAGGTTGGTGTCAAACGCGCGTTCTGAACGGCTGACGGGAGGGCGCGGGCGCAGCTACGATTCCCTGGGCGGACGAACCCGAACCGAACGGATGGGCACCGCCCGGCACGGACCGCAGGAGCCCGCCGATGTCGCTCGGACCCACGCCCCGCCAGGGAGACGCCTTCCGGGACACGACCGAGTTCTGCGCTCCCCGTGTTCGGCCTGCGTCGATCTATGCCCTGCTCCACCGGGAGTGCCTGGCGCTCTTCCCCGACGAGCTGTTCGCCGACCTGTTCGCCGACATCGGCCGGCGCTCGGTGCCGCCGATGGTCGTGGCGGTCGTGATGGTCCTCCAGCGCCTCGAGGGCCTGTCGGACCGCGAGGCGGTCGAGCGCTTCACCTTCGACGCCCGCTGGAAGTACGCCGCGGGCGGCCTGCCCTTCGACTATCCCGGCTTCGCCCACACCGTGCTCGTCGACATGCGGGCGCGGCTCGCCCGCTCGGACCGGCCCAAGCGGATCTTCGAGGCTCGCGCGAGGTGGCGACCGAGGCCGGCCTCCTGGGCGTCCGGCGGGTGCTCGACAGAACGCCCCTCTATGACGCGGTGGCCACCATGGACACCGTGACCCTGGTCCGCTCCGCGATCCGGGGCGTCCTCGCGGCAGCCGAGGCAGAGGAGCCGAAGCCGGCGCTCCGCGCGGTCCTGCGGCGCGACGACGACTATCGGAAAGGGGGCAAGCCCGCCTGCGACTGGGACGACGCGGAGTCGCGCCTGACCCTCGTCGACGCGCTCGCGCGTGACGGCCTGGCCCTGCTCGAGGCGCTCGAGGGCGGCCCGCTCCCGCCGCCGCTCGCCGAGGCCGCGACCCTGCTCGCGACCGTGATCGGGCAGGATCTCGAGGAGGGTCCCGACGGCCGGGTCCGGATCGCCCGCCGGGTCGCAGCGGACCGGGCCATCAGCACC
>JAKAMV010000105.1 GCA_021812735.1 Chloroflexota bacterium
GCTCGACGGCCACGCCCGCGGGAGGCTCGGCCGTTGGTGTTGCGGGCGCGGGCGTTGCAGGCACCGCGGCGGCGGGCGCCGTCGACAGCGCCCTGGCCGCGGCGGGCGCCGGGGTCGCTTCAGGCGCCGGGCCGGCGTGCGCCGAGACCGTCGCCGCGTCGGCGGCGTCGATGGCGATGTACGCGATCACCGAAGTGACCGGCACGACCGCGCCGGCGGGGTACTTGAGGCCGACCACCAGGCCGGCTGCCGGCGCCTCGACCTCCATGTTGACCTTGTCGGTCTCGACCTCGCAGAGGGGGTCACCCTCGCGGACGGTCGCACCCTCCTCCACCATCCAGCGGAGCAGCAGGGCCTCCGTCATGTCCATGTTGAACATGGGGAGGATGACGGGCTTGGCCATGGTCAGGCCACCAGCCGTCGGACGGCGGCCACGACGTCATCCTCCTGCGGGACCGCGGCCCGCTCGAGGTCGCGGTTGTAGGGGATGGGCGTGGGCTGGCCGGCCAGACGCATGATCGGCGCCTCGAGGTACTCGAAGGCGTCGCCCTCGAGGACCCGGGCGGCGATCTCGCCGCCCACGCCGCCGTGCTTGACCGCCTCGTGGACGATCAGCAGGCGTCCGGTCTTCTTGACCGACGCCTCGATCGTCTCCGCGTCGAGCGGCAGCAGCGTCCGGGGGTCCACCACCTCGATCTCGATCCCCTCCTGCGCCAGGCGCTCGGCCGCCGCGAGCGCACGGGGGACCATGATCTGGGTTGCCACGACCGTGGCGTGCGTGCCCTGCCGCTTCACGTCCGCCTTGCCGATCGGCACGAGGTACTCCCCGTCGGGGACCTCGCCCTTCGTCTTGTACAGCAGTTTGTGCTCCACGAACACCACCGGGTTCGGGTCGCGGATCGCGGCCGTGAGCAGGCCCTTCGCGTCGGCCGGGGTGGACGGCGCGATGACCTTGAGGCCCGGGATGTGGGTGAACAGCGCCTCGAGGCTCTGCGAGTGCTGGGCCGCCGCGCCGGTGCCCGAGCCGGCCGGACCGCGGACCACGATCGGCACCGTGGCCCGACCGCCGAACATGTAGCGGATCTTGGCCGCCTGGTTGATCAGCTGGTCCATGGCCAGCAGGATGAAGTCGAAGAACTGGATCTCGGCGATCGGCCGCATGCCGCCGAGGGCGGCACCCGTGGCAGCGCCCACGATCGCGGCCTCGGAGATCGGCGTGTCGCGGATCCGCTCGGGCCCGAACTCGGCCAGCAGGCCGTCGCTGACGCCGAAGGCGCCGCCGTAGACGCCGATGTCCTCGCCCATCAGGAAGACGGTCGGGTCGCGCTGCATCTCCTCGCGGATCGCGGCGCGCACGGCCTGTGCGAAGCTCATCTCGCTCATCAGGCGTAGACCCCCTCCAGCAGGTCCTCGACCCGCGGGTCGGGCTGCGTCTCGGCGCGGGCCACCGCCGCGTTGATCTGGTCGCGCGCCTTCTGGTGCGCGGCATCGTCGTCGGCCGGCGAGGTGATCCCCATGGCCTCGAGCGCTGCCGCGTACCGCCCGATCGGGTCCTTGGCGCGCCACTCGTCGATCTCGGCGCGCGTGCGGTACAGGTTCCGGTCGCTCTTGGAGTGGCCGCGGTACCGGTAGGTGAGCGCCTCCACCAGGTACGGCCCCTTGCCGGCCCGGATGTGGTCCACGGCCGCCTTCACCGCCTCGTAGACCGCCACGACGTCGTTGCCGTCCACCCGCACCCCGGGCATCCCGTACGCCGCGGCCCGGTCGGCCACGGTCACGTTCATCGCCTTCTCGATGGGCATCGACATGCCGTACTGGTTGTTCTCGCACAGGAACAGGACGGGGAGGTCCCAGACGGCCGCCATGTTGAGCGACTCGTGGAAGGTACCCTCGTTGTTGGCGCCGTCGCCGAACACGCCCAGCACCAGCTGGTCCGTCCCGCGCAGCTTGATCGCGAGGCCGACGCCGGTGGCGATCGGGATGCCGCCGCCCACGATGCCGTTGGCGCCCACGTTGTTCTTCGACACGTCGGCGATGTGCATCGAGCCGCCGCGGCCCCGGCCGTACCCGGTCTCCTTGCCCAGCAGCTCCGCCATCATCGGCTCTGGGTCGGCGCCCTTCGCGAGCGCGTGGCCGTGGCCGCGGTGGTGGCTGACGAGGTAGTCGTCGTCGCGCAGCGCGAGCGACCAGCCGGCGGGCACCGCCTCCTGGCCGATGGACAGGTGCATGGTGCCGTGGACGCGGCCCATGCTGTAGAGCTCCTCGATCTTCTCCTCGACAGCGCGGATGCGCCACATGAGCTCGAGCGTGGCGACCAGGCGCTCCCTCGGCAGGGCGGAGATCGCTGGGTCGGTGCCCGCCCGCGCTGCGGTCGACCCCCGTGGGCTTCGTTCTGTTTTCGACATCTCGGTTCCTGTGCGTTGCTGCTGTGACCCCAACGCCCGGGCGTCGGGGCCCGGGCGTTCGGGTTGGCGGGGATCGGGCCGCGCTGCCGCTAGGCGCCGACGGCGACCCGGTCCAGTTCGTCCTGGGTCTGGCGGAGCCGGTAGAGCAGGGTGTTCTCGTTGAGCTCGAGCGCGTCGGCGGGGATCGGCTCGCCCAGCTTGACCGGCTTGGTCACGATCGCGCCCTCGACCAGGCCGATCGGGGTCAGCCCCTCGGCCTTGGCGATCTCAGCGCGCTCGGCCAGGCCGTAGTACATGTAGCCGCCCATCTTGTCGAGCTTCTCGCCCGGCACGAGGTCGCGCTTGGCGACCGCGATGGCCTCGGAGACCGGCAGCGGGCCGGGGGCGATGGTCGCCTCGTGGTCGACGGCGGCCTGGGCGATGCTGATCGGCGTCTCGAGGCTGGTGAGGTGGTACGGGCGGAACAGGACGAAGTAGGGTCCGGCGCCCATGCCCAGGTACTTCATCTCGTCGAACACGATCTTGCGGTCGGTCTCGATGACGCAGAAGACCCCCGGCGCCACGCCGATGGCATAGTCCACGACGCCCTTCTTGAGCAGGACGCCGCCGTCCGCCTCCGGGATCAGGATCTTGGGCAGCTCCGGCACCTTGGCATGCGGCCCGTGCATGCCGCGCACGTCGGGCACGAGCCCCGTGGCGTTGGCCAGGCAGGACATCTCGACGGCCGTCTTGGTGCCGTCCACGAAGCCCGACAGCATCCACGGGTTGGCGCCGATCGCCTTGGCGCGCTCCGTCTGGTCCTCCGGCGTGCAGGCGCGGTCGAGCGGGTTGTTCTTGCCCTTGCCCGCGCACACCACGTTGAAGCCCAGCGTCCGCGCGAACTCGACCAGCTCCTTGGCCGGGGCGTACTCGTCGCCGGCGGAGGTCGTGTAGATGACGCCCGCGTCGTCGGCCATCTTCTTGAGCGCCCGTCCCACCGTGACGTCCGCCTCGACGTTGAGCATCACGATGTGCTGGCGCGCCCTGATGGCGGCGTTGGCCACGACGGCGCCCACCTCGGGGACACCGGTGGCGTCCACCACCACCTCGTTGCCGGGGATGGACGCGACGAGCTCGGCAGAGCGGCTGACGAGGTGCAGGCCGGCCTCGCGCGCCCGCTCGGCCGCGGGCAGGTCGTCCACGACGACCACCCGGCCATCCGGGACCCCGGCCGCCCGGAAGGCGGCCTTCGCGCGCTCGATGTCGATGTCGCCGACGGCGGTCACGTCGTACCACGGCAGCGGCGTGATCTGGTCGATGAGGCCCGATCCCATCTGGCCGGCACCGACGACGCCGACCGTCACGGGGCGCTTCTCGGCAGCGCGCTGGAGGAGCCTTTCATACAGGGACATGTGCGACCACCTAGCTGTTGTCGGGTCCGAAGATGGCGATCTCGTCGCCCACGGCGAGGTTGACCAGGGGTTTGGCCTCAACGCAGACGTCGCCGAGCATCTCGGGTTCGGACCGACCGTTCGCCTTGACGACCAGGTGCCCGAGGGACGCGAAGTTGTCGTTGGCGACGTCCCCGACGGCGAGGACGTCATAGGTCTCGGCGTCGAGCCGGAGCTGGTCCCCCGGCTCGACGCGCGCGGTCTCAGTGAGGCGCTCGTGCAGGATCGAGAACTCCGCCAGCTCCTCGGGCGCGCCCGCGGCGAAGAACACGAGGATGTTCTGGGCGGTGAACTCGGCAACGAGCTCGCCGACCGCCACGACGCGGGATCGGTACTTGACCTGGCGGGTCATCTCACTCGACGGACTTGATGTTCTCTTCCTTGACCCCAGATACGAACATGTCCTCGGTGATGAACATCATCAGCGGGCCGGCGGGCATGGTCGCGTGGACATCGATGGTCGGCACCTTCTTCATCGGGTAGACCCCGACCCGGGCGGTGCCGCCGCAGTCGATGACCACGCAGGCCATCTGGTTGAACTCCACCTTCGACTTGAAGCCGTCGAAGGGGATCCCCCCGGTGAGCTCGGCGATGCGCTGTGCCACCGGGTGGATCCCCCCACCCGTGATGGAGACGACATACTCGCGACCGGGCTTGGGGTGGATGGTCAGGGGACCACCCCATCCGCGGACGCCCTTGGAAACCTTGACGGCCTTGAAGGTCTTCTCGTCACCCATTGGACCTCTCCATCACGCTGTGGGCGATGACCTCTCAGGAGTAGAGGCCGAAGCTGGCCAGGTACGCGATCACGACCGCGAGCGGACCGGTGATCTGGCGGGAGAACAGGACGGCCGGAACGCCGATCTCGACGGTCTCGGGCTCGGCCTCGCCGAGGGCAAGGCCGACCGGGATGAAGTCGCAGCCGACCTGGGAGTTGATGGCGAACAGGGCCGGCAGCGCCAGCTGCGGGGACATGCCGCCCTTGGCGATCAGCGTGGAGCCGATCAGGGTGCCGATGATCTGGGCCATCACCGCGCCCGGGCCGAGCAGCGGGGACAGGATCGGGATGCCGCCGATGATGCCCAGGACGACCAGGCCGACGACGTTGTTGGCCAGGCCCGAGACGTTGTCGGCGATCCAGGTGCCGATGCCCGTGTACAGGATCAGGCCGATCAGGAAGCTGATGAACGCCATGAAGGGCAGGATGTTGCGGATGACCTGGTCAACCGCCTGCCGGCCCGACTGGTACAGCGTTCCGACGACGACACCGGCGCCCTTGCCGATGGTGAGAATGAAGTTCGTGACGCCTTCCACGTGTCGCTCCTCCGCCTACTCGGCCGCAGCCTTCTTGGCCTCGCGGGCCATCAGCCAGGCCGTGATGTACTCGGTGGTCACGCCGCGGATGAAGATCACGACGAGGCCGACCAGCGCGTAGCGGATCGCGAGCGGCGTGGTGTCCAGCCCAAGGGTCTTGATGCCGGTCGCGATGCCCAGCCACACGAAGATCTCGCCCGGGTTGATGTGCGGGAACAGGCCGAGCGGCGGGTGCACGTACGAGACGGCCGAGTCGTAGAAGGCCGGCTTGAGCTTCTCGGGGAACCAACGGCCCTGGGTGTAGGCCATGGGGTTGGTGAGGAAGAAGACCGCCAGCACCGGCGCGACGATGTAGCGGAGCGGCGTGTAGGCGAGGCCCGGCCGAGCGGACACCGCGATCACGCGGTTGATCCGCTCCTCCCCGACCAGGGCCGTGAAGGCGTAGACCGCCGTCAACAGGACGAGCAGCGTGGGAACGATCCCGGTCACAAGGCCGGTGAGCGTCTCACCGCCTTTGTTGAAGATCCCGATGAAGCCCTTCGCGACTTCGACTAGAAAGTCCATCCTCAATCTCCAGGCTCGGGGAAACCCGAAAGACCTCTCCTTCTCGCGGTCAGATCACCTGCGCGATGGGCAACCCCCTTTCCTCGTCGCGAGGGGTGGGGCCCTCCTCCTCGGGATCCGCATCAGCGCCCGGTTCCGGCGTGCCGCCGGTGCTGTCCGCAACGAGGGCGTCAACGGCCTGCTGGAGCGCGGCGATGACCTGCGGGGGTGCCTTCTGGCCCTTCGCCACGTCCACGACTTCTGACAGGTGGAGCCCCGCGTAGCGGCCGACGGGTCGGACGCGGGCGAAGATCGTCAGCCCGCTGAGGCGCTCGACGCGCACGACGCGGTCGCGGTGGTCGGCGACCACGACGATGAAGGTGCGCACCCGGAACCGGTTGTAGCCGACCCCGATGGCCACCCGGCCCTCCTGACGCAGCACGTGGATGCGTCGCATGCACGCCTTGCCCTGCCGGTACACGAAGAACGACTGGACCGACCACACGACGGCCAGCGCCACGATGACGAAGAGGGGGTTCAAGCCTTCTCCCGCACAAATGTGACAGTGCGAAGCGTTTGTGCAACAATACTGACCTGCTGCGTCCGATGTCAACCTCGATGTTGCCGATCGGTTTCGGCAGCGTCGCAGGCGCGGCGCCTGCCTTGGCGCCCGCTACGGAGCGAGAACCGCCGA
This sequence comes from Chloroflexota bacterium, assembly GCA_021812735.1. Next base: position 6,387 of record JAKAMV010000105.1, read on the forward strand.
GCGGCGTTCCGCGACCTTCGCCAGCAGTGCCTCCGCGTGGCCCCGCGACACCCCGGCCGTCGGCGACGCGAGGGCCTCGCGGCCCAGCTGCTCGAGCTCCTCGTCGGTGGCCAGGCGCAGCGCGAGCCGGACGGCGTCCAGTGCGGCGGCGTCCATGCTGAGCTCGTCCACGCCCAGACCGGCCAGAACGAGGGCGCCGGCGGGGTCGGAGGCGAGCTCGCCGCACACCGCGGTGGGGATGCCCGTCTCGTCACCGCCCGCCACCGTCGCCGCGATCGCGCGCAGGACCGCGGGGTGCAGGGCGTCCTGCAGCGCTCCGAGGCGCCCGTTCGTGCGGTCCGCGGCCAGGACGTACTGGGTGAGGTCGTTGGTGCCGATCGAGAAGAAGTCCACCTGCCGCGCCAGCGAGGAAGCGAGGAGGGCGGCCGACGGCACCTCGACCATGATGCCCGTGACCAGCCGACTCGAGCGTGCGATGCCGTCCGCGTCGAGACCCGCGGCCACGTCGTTGCGCAGGCTCACCAGCAGCTCCACGTCCTCGACCGTCGCCACCATGGGGGCCATGATGTGCGGCGTCACCCCGGCCTCGGCTCCGGCACGGAAGATCGCCCGGAGCTGGGTTGCCACCAGGTCGCGGCCCGGGCCGTAGGCCAGCCGGAATCCCCGGACGCCCAGGAACGGGTTCTCCTCGGCAGGCAGGTTCAGGTACGGGATGGCCTTGTCGCCTCCGATGTCGGCCAGGCGGATCACCACCGGTCGGTCGGCGCCGAAGGCGGTGAGCACCTCCCGGTACGCCGCCACCTGCTCCAGCTCGGTGGGCGGCTCCTGGCGGCCCATGAACACGAATTCGGTGCGGAACAGGCCGACGCCCTCGGCACCCGCCTCCAGTGCCCTGGCCGATTCGCCCGGGCTGCCGATGTTGGCCACCAGGGGGATGCGGTGCCCGCTTGCCGTCTGGCCGGCCATGCCGCGCAGCGCCTGGGCCGCCAGCGCCTCGTGCTCAGCCCGGCGCCTCCGCTCCGCGAGCTCGGCCTCGACGGCGGCGCTCGGGTCGAGGAAGACTTCGCCCATCGTGCCGTCGATCGCGGCACGGACATGGCCGCCGCCGGCGGCCAGCTCGGCGACCGCGTCGAGCACGCCCCGCGCGGCGACGATCGCGGGGATCCCGAGCGCCCGCGAGAGGATCGCCGCATGGGACGTCCGGCTGCCCTCCTGGAGGACGACGCCGATCAGACTCCCCTCCGGGAGCTCCAGCGTCACGGACGGCGGCAGGTCGTCAGCGACCGCGATCGAGGGCTCCGCCGGTGGGGTGACCCGCTGGCCCGACAGGATCCTGGCGATCCGGGCGGCGACATCGCGCACGTCGGCCGCCCGCGCCGAGAGCAGCTCGTCGTCGAGCGCCGCCAGGGTGGCCGCCGCGGCCTGGCCGGCCATCTGGACGACCCGCGCCAGGTCGGCGGGAGTGGAGGAGCCGCTCTGCGACGCCATGCGCTCGGCCTCGTCCACGATCAGCTCGTCGGTGGCCATCAGCGCCTGCGCCTCGAGGATGCCCGCCTCGCTGGCGCGACCGCCGGCCCGGACGCGGTCCGCGAGCGCGACGAGCTCCTCGGCGGCGATCCCGGCGGCGTCCGAGATGGTCAGCTTGTGGACCGCCGGCTCGCCCTCGAGCGGCTCTGACAACCCGGCCGCCATGTATCGCCAGACGGGGCCGACAGCGTACCCCGGGGCGGCGGCGATCCCACGAATGCTCATCTCGGGTGCTCCTGTTCAGCGACGTCCGCAACCACTCCTCGCAGGTTTCGGGCTGCTGTCCACAACGCGATGCACCGGCCGTCGAGCCGCCCGGAACCGTACGCGCCCGAGGCCCGTCGGCGAGCCGACAAGGCCCATATTGACACGGCCGAATCCAGGTTGTAACGTCCAGCCGCACGGTCGCTACAGGTTGTCACATATGTGAACGCGGATCCCCATCCCGCACCGTTCCTCCGGGGCCAGCCGGCCGGATGACGGGACCGGCCACGCCCCTCTAGTCGGAGACAGCATGGTTGGGAATCCTCCGGAGACGGGCGGCGAAACGGGTGGCGCAACGGGTACGCGCGCACGCGCGAGGCATCGTGGTAGCATTCCGCCGCCGAGCAGCACCCCGAAGTTGGGAGTGGCCGACCATCACCAGCGAACCCAGCTCACTCGCAATCATCCCGATCCATCCGACCTCACCGGCCGGGCAGCTGACGATCGGCGGCAGGTCGGTCCTGGACGCGACGGTGCGGGCGCTGCGGGCGGTCCCCTCCATCGGGCCCATCGTTCTCGCCCTGGAGGGCGTGGACGCCGACGCCTGCCTGTCCGCGATCGAGCGCCCGGACGAGCTCCGGGTCGCGGTGACCGCCACCCACTCGAACCGCTGGCAGGCGATCGCCTCGGCGCTCGAGGTGGAGCCGTCGCTCGGCACGGTGCTGCTGCATGAGCCCGAGCGCCCGCTCCTCACGCCGGCCAGCCTCACCGCGCTCATCGGCGCGCTCCGCGGTGACGGCGCGCTGCTGGGGGTCGCGGTCCACGAGACGATCAAGCGCGTCTTGGCCGGCCGCGTCGTCAGCACGATCCCGCGCGAGACGGTGCACGCCGTCCAGGCACCCTGCGTCTTCCGGCGGGAGCCGCTCGTCTCAGCCGTCGCCCAGGCCGTCGCCGAGCGCTGGCCCTGCCGCGACGAGCTGGAGCTCGCGCGGGCGACCGGCCTCCGCGTCCACCTCGTGGACGGGCTGCGCTCGAACCTTCCGATCCAGTCTGCCCGCGACGCCCGCTACGCGGAGCTTCGGTCGATGGCGGGCGAGCTCCGCCTCGACGTGGCGCTCGCGGCCGGATAGCCCGACCGCGGTGCGGACGCGGACAGGGTTGCGCTCGGGGATGCGCTCAATGACGGGGCGACGGTGATGGCGGTGGAAGGGCGGGGCGGCGTCGCCGCCATCGTCCTGGCGGCCGGCTCGGGCGTGCGGATGATGGTCCCGATGAACAAGATCTTCCTGCGCCTCGGGGGCAAGCCGATCCTTCAGCGCACGCTCGAGGAGTTCTCGCGGATCCCCGCCATCGACGAGATCGTCACGGTGGCGGCGCCGGTGGACCGCTCGCTGTGTGACGTCCTCGTCCGGGAGGGCCAGATCAGCAAGCCGCACCGCTTCGTGAACGGCGGCCCGACGCGCCACGCATCCGAGTTCAACGGCCTCGAGGCGCTCGCCGACGAGATCGAGTCCGGGAAGCTCGACGTCGTGCTGATCCACGATGCCGTCAGGCCGTTCGTGGACCGCCGAGAGGTCGAGGAGCTGGTCGACAAGGCGCGCGAGGTGGGCGCCGCGCTGCCGATGATCCCGGCCGGGAACCGCCTGGTCACGCTCGACGACCAGGGCGGCATCGGCAGCGCCGAGGAGGGTCTCTGGCTGGCCCAGACGCCCCAGGCGTTCAACGCTCGCCTGGTCCTGGAGGCCCACCGCCAGGCTGCCGCCGACGGGTTCGTCGGCACGGACACCTCGTCGGTCGTGGAGCGCGCCGGGCACACCGTGGCCGTGGTTGTGGGGCGGCGGGAGAACATCAAGATCACCACGGCCGACGACATGGTCATGGCGGAGCTCATCGCGGACGGGATGCACTATGGCCGGACTCTGGCTTTCGGGTAGCCCAGACCCCGGGCTCGCGCGCCAGCAGGGCCTCGGTTCGCTGTGGGTCGGGCAGCTGGACTGCCCCAACTGCCTTGCGGAGACGATCCACGAGGTGCGGTATGTGGCCGGCCTCCTCTACCAGGCCAGCTGCACGGTCTGCGGCCAGCGGCTCGAGGTCGACCGCAAGCGGCTGCGTGAGCTCTACCTGCGCGGCCTCCCCCGCCGCATCCTGACCAAGCCCGGCCGCCTCGCCCGCGAGGCGGCCCACGACCCCGTGGCGTTCGCGGTCAGCTTCCCGATCCGCGTGCTCACCAAGCCCGCGCGCGTGGCCGAGGAGGCCGGCACGGTTGCGGGGGTGCTGCATGACTGACGGAGCGTCGGGCAGACCCGAGACCAGCGGCCTGCGGGGGGCCAGGGCCAAGGCGGTCGGGCCGTTCAGCGACGAGCTGCTGGCGAACCTCGCCGAGGACTACTACCTCAACGAGCGGACGCAGGAGCAGATCGCGCGCCGCTACGGCATCTCGCGCTCGTACGTGTCGCGCCTGATCACGCGGGCCCGCGAGACGGGCATCGTCGAGATCATCATCCACCGCGAGATCCGCCGGAACCGCGGCCTCGAAGCGGCGCTCGAACAGCGCTTCGGTCTGGGCCGCTGCGTGGTCGTTGAGTCGGCCGGGCGACCCCCCGATGCGATCCTGCGTGACGCCGGCGAGCTGACGGTCGAGATCCTGGCCGAGGTCCTCTCGCCCGAGAGCACGCTCGCCATCTCGTGGGGGAACGCCCTGCGGGCCACCGTGCAGGCGATCCGGCCGGGCCGGCTGAAGGCGCGCCGGGTCGTCCAGATGTTCGGCGGCCTCAGGGCGGCGCCGGCGGAGATCATGAGCGGGGAGCTCGTGACAGAGGCGGCACGGCAGCTGGGCGCGGTGGAGGACCGGCTGCACGCCCCGTGGATCGTGGAGACCCCGGACCTCGCGAGGTCCCTGCTCGAGCAGACCGATGTGGCGGCGACGCTGTACCGCGCCGCCGGCGCGGACGTGGCCGTCGTCGGCATCGGCACCATCGGGCAGTCGTCGTCAGCGCTGATCTTCAGCCCACGCTACCTGAGCCGGGACGACCTGGAGGAGATCGCCAGCTGCGGCGCCATCGGCGACATCTGCGGGCGGCTGTACGACACGGAGGGCCGCGCCTGCCGGATACCGCTGATGGGCCGGGTGATCAGCCTCCAGCTCGACGAGATCCGGCAGATCCCGACGGTCATCGCCGTCGCGCCCGGCCGGCAGAAGGTGGACGGCGTCAGAGGGGCGCTGCGCGGCCGCCTGTTCTCCACCCTCGTCACCGATTCGGACGCGGCGCAGCTGATCCTCGCGACGGCGGACAACAGCGCGGACGAGCCCCCCGGGCTCGCCGCCTTCACGGGCTGATGGCCGCCGCCGGGACGGCGCCCGGGAACCCGCGGCTTTGAGCCCCGCCCGGCACAGCGGACCGGAGCGGGCCGGGCCGCTGGTCGTGTCCGATGTCGACGGCGTGTTCACGGACCAGTTCGCCGTGACCGACCACGCCGTCGTGGAGCGGATGGCCGGGATCGTGCGGCGCGGCTGGGCCCTCGGTCTGGTCACGGGACGGTCGCACGCCTGGCTGGACCGCGAGATCCTGGCGCCGCTCCGCGCGAGCATCCCCGCAGACCTCCACGATCACGTTGCGGTCGCCTGTGAGTTCGGCGGCGTCCTGGGGACCTGCGCGGCGACGAGGCCAGCTGTCGTCGCCGGCCCCGAGATCCCCGCCTGGGCACGCGATCGGCTGCGCGCCCTGGTCGAGGAGGCGAGGTTCGGGGCGCTGTTGGAGTGGGACCCCAGCAAGGTGTGCATCGCCGCGGTGGAGGTCCGCCACGATGCCGCGAGGCTGGCCGGCCAGCAGGCGACGGACGCCGCCCTGCGCGCGTACGCCCGTGTTGCGGCCGATCTCGTCGCCGATGCCGGCTGCTGCGTCCGGCGGACCACCTTCGCCGTGGACGTCACGCCCGCGGGCCTGACCAAGCACGACGGCACCCGGGCCGTGGTGAGCCACACGGCGATGCGGCCGACCGTGGCGATGGCGATCGGCGACAGCGCCGGCGACGCCGAGATCGCCGACGAGCTGGCGGCATCCCTGGACGTGCCGGTGCTCTTCGCGTGGGTGGGACCGAGCGCGCCGCCGCCCCTCCATCGAGCGGTCGAGGTGGTGCGCACCGCGGCCCTGTTCTCCCGTGGCACCCTCGAGGCGCTCGACGCGTTCGAGGCGCGGGTCTCGACGTCCTGAGTCGCGATGGGTCGGGCGCGCAGCCTGACAGCCGCGCGTTCGCCTCAGGCGTCGGCAGCCGTCACCCAGCGGTGGCCGCAGAAGCCGCAGAAGTCCTTGCCCGACGCCTGCTTGAGGCCGCAATACGCGCAGGGGAGCCAATCGCCCTGCGGGTCCGGGAGGCATCGGCAGGGCGCGCCCGCGAGCTGGTCGATCTCGGGCAGCGCGCGGGTGCGGGGCGGCCGCTCGGCCGGCTCCTCGTCACGAGCGCCCTCTGACGTCGGCGTGCCAGTCGCCATGGTCTCGCCTCCCGGGCGGTCCGCCGTCCCCTCGCGCGTGGGGTGCGTGCAGAGATGCAGGATAGCTGCCGAGCATCGAGCGCTCCGCGCTGCGGTGTGTGGCCCCCGGCAGCCACCACCCGCCACCCGCTGAACGCGGCACGGAACGTCTCCATCGCGGCCACCGGGTCGCCCGACGCCTTGGCCTCGAGGCCCACGACGCCCGCCAGCCCCACGGCTCCACCTGGAGGTCGAGGTCGCTGATCCTCGCGTCCGCGAGCACCTTTACCACGCTCCGCCAGGAGTCGGCCAGGCTGGCGGAGCACGCCGTCGCCCTCGCCTATCGCGGCTGGGCGGCGGGGACCCGCCGAGCCGCGCGGTCGTCCTTGCGCCGACGTTCGTCCGGGGGCAGACCACCGGGCCGCGCCGGACCGGGCGGCGGTCGAGCCGGCTGCCGCTGTCCGGGCACCTCCGCGACGTCCGCGGAGGAAGTCGGTCGACGCGGCGTCAGCGAGCGGCGCCCAGGGCCTCGGCCAGACGGATCTCCACCATCAGATCGCCGGCGAGGCGCTCCAGGCCCCCGCGGACGGCGTTCACGTCCACGGTCTCGGGGATGATCACGCGGATCTGCGCGTGGAACATCCGGTCCCCGGAGTGCGCGGCGGCCGGGCGATCGGTGGCCAACTCCTCGACGTTGATGCGGTGCGCCGCGAGCAGGGTCGAGATCTCGTGGACCAGCCCGGGCCGGTCGAGACCCAGCACGTCTATCTCCATCGCGTGCTGCCGCAGCGCCTCGACTGGCGCGCTCCGCTCCACGATGACCTTCAGGCCGCTCACCTCGAGCCGGTCCAGGGCGTCCTCGAGCACCGCCGCCTGCTCGTCCGCGACCTCCACCAGGAGCACGCCGGCGAACTTGCCCGCGAGGTGCGCCATCCGGCTCTCGAGCCAGTTGCCGCCGTTGGCGGCGACGACCTCCGAGACGGAGTCGACGATGCCCGGGTGGTCCGGGCCGATGAGCGTGAGCACGAGGTCGATCATGTCGGCATCGTAGCGCCTGGCAGACGCCAATTCGCCGCAGTGAGGTCCTTGTCCTCCATCTCCCACGCGTGGTCGAGCATGTGGAAGCACGAGTGCCGGATGAGGAACGGCAGCGTCCACGTTCGCATGCGCCGCTTCACCTCGCCGGCGTTGTACGCCCGCATCGCCGCGAGGTAGGCCGCGCGGTGCTGGCGGAGTCCGTCGGCCGTGAGTGCCGCGCGCTCGGGGATCCGCAGCCCGACCTGCTTGGCGAACAGCTCGCTCTCGGTGCGGATGGCGTGGCGGACGATCTGGTCGCGGTCTCGCCCGCCCCCGCGCGGGCCCTTGCGCATCTCCGGGGCCACGCGTGCGGCGACGTCGTCGAGGAACGTCCAGCAGGCCCGCAGGATGGCGATTCCGCGCTCGATCACCGTGCGGAGAGGCATGCCGCAACTATGGCACGCCCCAGGCCCCATGCGGCCCGCCAGCACGTAGGGGCGGCCGATTGTCTTGCGCAGCGTCGTACCGTCGGTAATGACTGCTAACTGACTTGGCAATTGCCGACGAGGCGGCGAAACCGTGAAGCGCCCTCAGCTCCTCCTCGTGCTGCTCCTGACGTCGTCCCTGGCGGGGTGCGGATCGACCCCGACCCCCGCGTCGCCCTCGCCGGGCGCGGAGGGCAGCGCCAGCCCGACCACCGGGTCAGTCGGCCCCTGGCAGGTCGCCAACGTGGCCCTTCCGGCGGCGGTCACGACGGCGCCGTCGCTCGAGCCGGGCTACCAGTGCCACCCCTGCCACTTCCTGGCCGAGGACCAGCTGCTCGCCGTCGCCCCAACCGCGACCGGCCTGATCGCGGTCGGCGTCCAGCAGCCGCCGGCGGAGGCGACGGCGTTCACCTCGACCGACGGGGTGAGCTGGCGGCTGCTGCCCGGCTTCACCGGGGCGAAGACCACGACCGCCATCGGGATCGCGTCGAGCGGCAGCCGGTCCGTGATCGTGGGCCTCGACTCGAGCGGCGCCACCTCCTGGGCGTCGAGCGGTGCCGCGTGGACCCAGGCGCCCCGGCAGCGGGATCTGCTCGTCGCCTACGCGGCCGGGGCGATGACCTCGGTCGCGCCGCTCGCGGCCGGCTTCGTCGCCGGCGGGTACCGCGATGACCCGCTCCACGACACGGCCTCTGCCGCCGTCTGGCGCTCTGCTGATGGCCTCATCTGGCGCCTGGACGCGACGCTGGCCGTATTCGCGGGCGGCCGCATCCTGGGCATCGCGGCGGCGGGCGGCACCGTGGTGGCGGTCGGCACCGACGGCGATCCCAACTACGGGCCGGTCGGGGCATGGCGATGGACTGCGGCCGACGGCTGGCTGCGCGCGCGGGTGCAGCCGGACGACGGGGGTGCGATGCGGGCAGTCGTCGCCACCTCCTCGGGATTCCTCGCGGTGGGCCTCAACGGCCATGACGATGGGGCCATGTCGTGGACGTCGCCGGACGGCCTGACCTGGACCGCGGCGCCCGACCAGCCGTCGTTCCACTTCGGGCAGCTGGCGATGCGCATGCAGTCGATCGCTCGGGGGCCGGACGGATTCATCGCGGGAGGCTGGCGCTCGGACGTCGCCAAGGGCTCCGCCGTCACCTGGACGTCGGCGGACGGCGTGACCTGGCGGCCGTGGGTGTGGGAGCCCGCGTTCTCGGGCGGCCAGATCACCGGGATGGCCACGCTCGGTGCGACGGCCATCGCGGTCGGCAGGACGGGCTACCCCGACTGGAACCAGGCCACCGTCTGGCTGAACCCGTCGCCGTGACGGGACCCCACCGAGGCTCGGCGACGCCGAGCCGACCAGCCCGCCGCCGAAGCTCGTCGCCTGTCCGCCACCCCGGCACGGCCGGCGCGACCGTGAGACGGCAGCGATGAGCCGGATCGCCTCGAGCGACCCGGCGCCGCTCCGTGCAATGGGCCGGCTCAGCCGCAGCGACCTGCTGTGGGTGGCGGCCTGCGGCAATCGCGACCGGGTCGGTCGCGCTCGACAGGCTGGCCGCGGCGGCTGACCGGCAGCAGCTCGCCGGCGCGGCGCGCCACCCGACGCCCCGTGAGCTGTTCTGCATCTTAGTGATCCCTTTTGACAGTCTCCGCCGCATCATGCAATCTGGTGGCGTGGTGACAGGGCCCGCTCCCCGCTTGGACGAGACGCCCGGCCGGGATCTCGTGCCCCAGCGGCGGCAGCGCATCCTCGACATCGTCGGCACGCGGCGCGCGGCGCGGCTGGAGGACTTGAGCTTCGCCCTGGGCGTCTCCACCGCCACGGTCCGCCGTGACCTCGACGGTCTCGCAGCGCAGGGCCTCCTGCGTCGCGTGCACGGCGGCGCGGTGGCTCCCGGGGGCTCGGCGGAGCCGCACTTCGAGACGAAGGCGGGCGAGGCGGCCGCGGAGAAGGAGCGCATCGCTGCAAAGGCGGTCTCGCTCATCGCCCCCGACGACGTCATCTATCTCGACAGCGGCAGCACGGTCCTGGCGGCGGCGCGCCTGCTGCGTGGCTGGGATGGGCTGACCGTCGTCACCAACAGCCTGCCCGTGGCGGTCGAGCTCGGCGGGCACGGGCCCCGCGTCATCCTGATCGGCGGCGAATTCCGCGCAACGAGCCAGGCCCTCGTCGGCCCGCTCTCCCGCCACGTGCTCGAGAACGTACACGTTCGCAGAGCCCTGTTCGGCGCGTACGCCCTCTCGATCGAGGAGGGGCTGTCGACGACCGACGCCGCTGAGGCCTTCACGAAGGAGCTCGCGCTGGAACGCGCAACCGAGGTGATCGTCCTCGCCGACAGCCGCAAGCTCGGGGCCACGTCGTTCGCCCTCGCCGGCCGACTCGACCAGATCGACGTCCTCATCACCGACGGCGGCATCGACCACCGCCTCGCCCGCCAACTCCAGAAGCGCGGGATCACGGTGATCACGGCGTGACGCGGCCGAACGGAACCGCCTCGCGCCCGCTCAGACTCTTGGAGGCCAAGTGACGCGCAACGTCCGACCCGACCCGACCATCGTCTACAAGAGCGACGCCCGCCCGGACTTCGCGCCGTTCGAGGAGCCGCTGGGCTCGGTCCGCGGGTTCGCGTACGCGGGCGACCTCTCGTCCGAGGTCGCGGCCGGACGACTGGACAAGGCGGGCGCCCTCGCCCTGCTCGACGACATGCTCGCGATCCGCGCGATGGAGGAGATGATCGTCCGGCTGCGGGGCGGCGGCGGCTACGATCCCCTCCCGGGCTACGACTACCGCGGCCCCACGCACGTCTCGATCGGCCAGGAGGCGTCGGCGGTGGGGGCCAGCTCCGTCCTGCGCGTCGGCGACAACGTCACCAGCTCGCACCGCGGCCACGGCGACGCGATCGCCAAGGGGTTCTCCGCCCTCCGCCAGATGACGGCGGAGCAGCTCCGGGACCGGCTCGGCCGGCCGGACGGCAGCCGCGACGAGCTGCTCGCAGCGGCGCTCGAGGAGCACCTCTACCGCGTGGTCGCCGAGCTGTTCGGCAAGGACGAGGGGTACGGCCGGGGCCGCGGCGGCGGCATGCACATCGGCGACTTCTCCACCGGCAACCTGGGCGCCAACGCGATCGTCGGCGGCTCGGTGCCCATCGCGACCGGCGCGGCGATGGCCCGCCGCTACCAGGAGTCCGACGGCGTGGTGTGCTGCTTCGCGGGCGACGGCGCGTACGCCAACGGCGTGGTGCTCGAGTCGCTCAACTGGGCGGCCCAGGCGCAGTGGACCAACCACTACGCGGGGGCCCGGCCGTACGGCCTGCCGGTGATCTACTTCATCCAGAACAACCACTACGGCATGACCCACCGCACCGACGACGAGGTCATGGGCGTGCGCCACCTCGCCCGGCGCGCCGCTGGCTTCGCGGACGGCGGCATGCACGCCGAGGTGGTCAACGGCATGGACGTGCTGGCGGTCCGCGACGCGGTCGCGCGCGCCGCGGAGCTGTGCCGGCGGGGCGAGGGCCCCGTGCTCATCGAGGCGTCGACGTACCGCTACTACGGCCACTCGCTGTCCGACCCGCGCAACGAGTACCGGACCCGCGAGGAGGAGGCGGCCTGGCGCGCCGTCGACCCGATCGAGACCTTCCGGGCGCAGCTCGTCGCGTCCGGCCTCGCCACGGCCGACGAGGTCGCCGCCGCGGCCGCCGCGGCCGCCAGCACGTCCATGCCGTTG
>JAKAMV010000845.1 GCA_021812735.1 Chloroflexota bacterium
CGGAGCGGGCCCCGCACCGGTGCCGAGGAACGCAGCAGCCGCTGGTCACTCGGGGCTTACGGCAGGGGCAGCTTCCGTGGAGACCCCGCACCTGGCCTCTTTCGTCGTCGGCGCCGCTCGGCCAGGCCAAGCGAGACGAACATCAGCTCGTTCACGCGGCGCTCGAACTCGGGCACCGTCGCCTCCGGGATCGTGACACAGACCTCGCGCAACGCGGTCTCGAGTTGATACCAGAGGTCGCCCCGGCGCACCTCGTAGAGAGGATAGCGCGAGTTGATCACCACGCGGCGCACCCCGTCCTCCACCACCATCGCGCTCCGCATCCGTGGGTCGAGGGCGCGGATCACGACCTCGCCGATCGCTCGGCCTCGGAGGCCCGCTCCCGGCTCGCGCACGGGCGGTGCCTGCGGGTGCGTCTCCGCCGGCGACTCGGGTGCGGCAGGCGTGGCATCGGCGCCGGGCTGGTCAGTTCCGGCGTCGCGGCCGGCCTCCGGCTCCCGCGCCTGCACCGCCTCATCCAGGCTCAGCTGCCCGTCGCCGCGGACGCCCGCACTCCCCTCCTCGCTCTCGAACAACTTCCCCGACTCGAGCAGCCGCAGCGCCCGGGCGAGGATCCGTCGCACCTGCTCGGCCGTGCGGAGCGCCTGCGGGCTCGCGGCGGTCCCAGACTCCAGCGTCAGACGCCGTACGATCGGGGCCAGCAGCCGGTGCAGACGCTGCTCGACGGCGACCCACGCGTCGCTGCCGCGATCCACGTCGCTCTTGTTCATGGTGACCGGGACGTGCGGCAGTTCGACCTCGCCGACAAGCCGGTTGAGCGCCGGGTGCGACGCCGGCCCGGCATGGCCGAACCACTCCGGTGCGCCGATCAGGCGGCCGAGATGATAGAGGCGCACGCCCGGCTCGACCCCGAACGGCGGATCCGGCAGCAGCCCGTACCAGCCACGCACCGTGCGGCCCCCGGCGCGCACCCCGAAGTCGTGCCGCTCGGCAAGTTGCCAGGGCACCGCTTCGACGACCGACCGGTCCACGCGCATCCGCACCTCGCCCGATTCCAGCAGCGGCCGGTACACGTCGGCGAGTCGCTGGCGCAGCTTGCGCGGGTCGGGGTTCCGGTCGACCGCGCCGATCTCGATCCGCACATAGCCCAACGCGACGTCGACCGGTTTGGCCCGCTCGTGGAGCTCGTACGTCCGCAGACGACTGCGGTCCCGATAGGCGTCGTCGGAGAACGCGTACGCGCGATCGTCGCCGGCCTTTCCGGCCACGATCGAGAACCGTTCGCCAAGATGGCCGATCGCCGCCTTGCCGCCCTGCCCGTACCGTCCGATCCGCTCCCCAGCCTGCTTCCGCGAGCCACCCCAACGCAGGTACTCGCGCTCCAGGTCGCGCGGCCCCATTCCCTCACCGCCGACCACGGTCAACGTGATGGTGCCGGGGCGGATCGAGAGGTCGACCTCGAGCGGGCGCCCGGGCACCCGTGAGTCGATCGCGTTGTCCACCAGCTCCAGAACCGCATCGACCGGACTGCGATAGTTCGCGAACAACGCCGCGGTCAGCCGCGGATCGATCCGCTCGCGGACGACCCGCACCGGGTGCCGGGAACCGTCAGTGGATCCTGGCATCGCACTCCTCACCGCGGACGAAGCACCGACGTCGGGCGACCCTCGCCGCCCCCCGGGACCCATGCCAGGACCGGCGGGCCCTCGTCCTCCAGGCTTCGTTCCCGGACGCGTTGCTCCCCGACGCCGGCCCAGCGCCCGGCCCGCGCCGCGAGAATGGCGCGCGCCCGAGCCGCGTCGCGATCCATCTGGGCGACGAGCGCCGCCGCCGATGCGAAGCGCCGTTCCGCACGCTGTCGACGCACGAACGCCACCCGCAGCTGCGCCCCGTAGAGATCCTCGTCCACCCCAAAAAGGTACACCTCGAGCGTCCGCGCACCGGGCTCGAACGTGGGTCGGACACCCAGCGACGCCACACCGCCCGCGGTCCGCGACGGGTGGAGGGGATCGGGGCCACCCCAACTCGCCTCGACCGCGTAGATCCCGTCCGCCGGGAGCGCGACGGGCGCGTCGAACGCCAGGTTGGCCGTCGGGTACCCCAACAGGCGGCCGCGGGCATCGCCCCGCACCACCCGCCCGATCACAGCCGGATCGCGGCCCAGCATCTGCCGGGCCGCGCCGAGGCGGCCGGCGGAGAGCGCCTCGCGGATGCGGCTGGCCGAGATCAGCCCGCCCCCCGCCCTCACGGCCGCGATCACCTCGACCGTGAACCCGTCCCGCTCCCCGAGATCCCGCAGCCGCTCCGGCGTGCCGGCGCGACCCCGGCCGATCGCGGACTCCGGGCTCATCACGAGCCCCGCCAGTTTCCGACCGACCTGCAGACGAGCCAGGAACTGCTCCGGCGTCTGCGCCGCGAACGCCGCATCGAAGCGCTGCAGGACGGTGTGCCGCACGCCGGCCAGCGCCAGCCACGCGAGCCGCTCGGCAGGGTCGCAGAGCAACGGGGGCGCCGCGCCGCGCAGCACGGCGTCCGGGTGCGGCTCGAACGTCACGACGGTGGGCTCGGCCTGCCAGCGCCGCCCCGCTCGGACGAGCGCCTGCAGCAGCCGCGCGTGACCGCGGTGCATCCCGTCGAAGACGCCCACGGTGACTGCCAGGCGTGCCCCGAGCGGGAGCGCGTCGAGGTCGGCGTAGAGATCCACCGGCGCCCCTCGCGCGCTCAATCGGCGGCGGTGGCGGTGGTGCCTGCCACACCGCCGGTGGCCGCTCCCGCCAGGACTTTGTCGGGATAGAGCCGCCGATCGTGCAGGCGCGCCATCGCCACCAGACCCTGCCCCTCCGCGACGACCCGCACGAGCCCATCCGGCCCCGGCGCGGGCGCTTCGCCGCGCAGCCGCACGACCTGACCCCGCGCGATCGCCGCCCGCTCGGCGGGCGGGAGCGACACCGCCGGATACGCATCGAGGCCGATATCGGGCGGCAGGAGGCGGCCCGCGAGCGACCCCTCGGCCAGGAGCCGCCGCAGCTCGTCGAGTTCGATCGCATCCGCGATGCGGAACGGCCCGCTGGCAGTGCGGACGAGCGTCACCAGGTATGCCCCGCAGCCAAGCCGTTCGCCGAGGTCGCGCGCCAGCGCCCGCACGTAGGTCCCGGCCGAACAGCGCACCTCGAGCGTGGCGCACGGACGCGTCGGGTCGTCGTCCCAACCGGTCAACTGCAGCTCGTGGATCTCCACTTCCCGGTCGCGCAGCGCGGGCTGCTCGCCGCGGCGCGCCATCTCGTACGCCCGGCGACCACCGACTTTGACGGCCGAATACGCCGGGGGCCGCTGCACGACACGTCCCACGAACGCGGGGAGCAGCGCCTCCACGGCCTCGCGGGCGGGCGGCGCCGCCTCACCTGGCGAAAGCTCACCCTCGATGTCGTCGGTCGTCGAGCGCGCGCCGAAGCAGACGAGCGCGCGGTAAGCCTTCGCGTCATGGAGGTGGTACTCGACCATGCGCGTGGCGCTGCCGACGAAGACGGGGAGCACGCCTGACGCGAACGGATCGAGCGTGCCGCCGTGCCCGACACGCTTGGCGCCCGAAAGGCGCCGCACCAGCGCCACGATGTCGTGCGAGGTCGGTCCAGCCGGCTTGGCGACCACCAGCACGCCGTTCGGCCCGTCTGCGCCCGGACGCGCGCGGCGCGAGGCATGTGGCGAGCCCGCCTGCGGGGGGCGCGGCCCGGCTGCGTCGCTGGCCCGGTTCACGTCGCAGACTCCCCCGGCCCCAACATCCCGCGCGCCTCCGCCAGGACCACGGGGATCGCCTCGCCGAGCGGCAACCGGATCGTGGCACCGGAAGCTCGCGCGTGGCCGCCGCCGCCCCAGCGGGCGGCCAGCACGGTCGCGTCA